>JAKSBI010000746.1 GCA_022361215.1 Hyphomicrobiales bacterium
CACGTCACCGAGGAGGCGGGCACGGGCTTCGTGCATACTGCGCCGGGCCACGGGCGTGAGGACTTCGATATCTGGATGCACTACCAGCCCCAGCTCGTGGGGCGTGGCATTGACATGGCGATTCCTTACACCGTCGACGAGGGCGGCTTCTTCACCGCCGATGCGCCGGGCCTCGAAGGCCGGCGGGTGATCGATGACGACGGCAAGAAGGGCGATGCCAACCAGGCTGTCATCGACGCGTTGGTCGCGGCCGACGCGCTCTTGGCGCGGGGCCGGCTGAAGCACGAGTACCCGCATTCCTGGAGATCGAAAAAACCGATCATCTTCCGCAACACGCCGCAGTGGTTCATCGCCCTCGATCAGGACGTCGAGGTGGCGGGCAGCAAGGCGACGCTGCGCGCGCGGGCGCTCGAAGCCATCGACGAGACCCGCTGGGTCCCGGCCCAGGGCCGCAACCGCATCTGGGGCATGATCGAGAACCGGCCCGACTGGGTGATCTCCCGGCAGCGCGCCTGGGGCGTGCCGATCACCGTGTTCGTGCACGAGAGCACCGGCGAGGTGCTGCCGAGCGCGGGCTTCAACGGGTCCGCGGAGCTGATCGACCGGATCACGGAAGCCTTCACGCAGGAAGGCGCCGATGCCTGGTTCGAGGAGGGTGCCAAGGCGCGCTTTCTCGACGGGCTGGTGGCCGATCCGGGCGAGTGGGAGATGGTCACCGACATTCTCGATGTCTGGTTCGATTCGGGCTCCACTCACGCCTTCGTGCTGGAGACCCGCGAGGACCTGAGATGGCCGGCCTCGCTCTATCTGGAAGGCTCGGACCAGCACCGCGGCTGGTTCCACTCGTCGCTGCTCGAAGCCTGCGGCACGCGCGGCCGCGCGCCCTACGAGGCCGTGCTGACCCACGGTTTCGTGGTGGACGAGGACGGCCGCAAGATGTCCAAGTCGCTCGGCAACACGGTGGCGCCTCAGGACGTCATCGATCAGAGCGGCGCCGAGATCCTGCGGCTCTGGGCCATGAGCTCCGACTACACGGAAGACCTGCGCATCGGCCCTGAGATCCTGAAATCGAGCGTGGATGCCTATCGCAAGCTGCGCAACACCATCCGCTTCATGCTGGGGAATCTGCATCACTACGAGCCGGCGCTCAGGGTCGAGCCCGGAGACATGCCGGAGCTGGAGCGCTACGTGCTGCACCGCCTGCACGAGCTCGACGGGCTGGTGCGCCAGGGTTACGACGACTTCGACTTCAAGCGCATTTTCTCCAATCTTTTCAACTTCTGCACCGTCGATCTTTCGGCGCTCTATTTCGACATCCGCAAGGACGCGCTCTATTGCGAGCCCTATGACAGCCCTGTGCGGCGCGCCTGTCTGACCGTGCTCGACGAGCTCTTCGGCGCTCTCACCGCCTGGCTCGCGCCCATGCTCTGCTTCACCATGGAGGAGGCCTGGCTGGCGCGCTTCCCGGGCGAGGAGGAGTCGGTGCATCTGCGCCAGTTCCCCGAGGTGCCCGCCGCCTGGCGCGACGACGCGCTCGCCGAGAAATGGCGGCGGATCCGCCAGGTCCGGCGGGTCGTCACCGGCGCGCTCGAGGTCGAGCGCCGGGAAAAGCGGATCGGCTCGAGCCTGGAGGCCGCGCCGGCGGTCTATGTGGCGGATGCGGAGCAGCGCGCCGCCTTCGAGGGCGTCGACCTGGCCGAGGTCTCCATCACCAGCCAGGCGCGGCTGCTCGAAGGCGAGGGGCCCGAGGACGCCTTCCGCCTCCAGGAGGTTCCGGGCGTGGCCGTGGTCCCGGGCCGGGCCGAGGGGCGGAAATGCGCGCGTTCCTGGAAGATGCTGCCCGACGTGGGCTCGGATTCGGACTTCCCCGACCTGAGCCCGCGGGACGCCGAGGCGGTGCGCCAGTTCGATGCCCGCCGGATCGCGGCCCAGTGAGACCGGGGCTGGGCGGATGAGTCTCGCGCCAAGCCGCTGGTTCTGGGGCCCGTCGAGCCGGCTCGGCTTCGCCCTCGCCCTGCTGGCGCTGATCGCGGACCAGACCCACAAATGGTGGATGATCCACGTCTACCGCATCCAGGAGAAAGGCACCGTCTCGGTCACGCCCTTCTTCGATCTCGTCATGGTCTGGAACACGGGCATCAGCTACGGCCTCTTCGCCCAGGAGGGGCCGGCCGGCCAGGCGGTGCTGATCGGCTTTGCCTGTGTCGCCGTGATCGTGCTGGCGATCTGGCTCGCGCGCACCCCTTCGGCCCTGGTCGCGGCGGCCATCGGGCTCATAATGGGCGGCGCCATCGGCAACGCCATCGACCGCTATGTCTATGGCGCCGTTGCGGATTTCTTCGCCTTCCATGCCTTCGGCTACGAATGGTACGTCTTCAACATCGCCGATGCCGTCATCGTCGCCGGGGTCATCGGCCTGCTTTACGACACGCTCTTTCTGAGTCACAAAAAGGTCTCAAAGGCGTCCTAAGCCTTAGGGAACTGTTAAAGACGCGCGAAGCGTCTGCAACCGGGGGCACGGAGCTCGATGCGCAGCATGATTCGCTATCGCAAAGCCGGGACGTTGATTCCGTTGCTGACGGCGGCCGCCCTGCTCGGCGGCTGCGGGACCGATTCGGTCTCCTTCGAAGGCAAGGTCTTCGATTGGGCGGGCATCTCGGACAAGGCCAAGGCCAAGCAGAACAAGGAGCCGAAGCTCGACAAGCGTGCGCCCCTGGTGATGCCGCCGACGGCCGTGAAACTGCCCGAGCCGGGGACCCAGCAGGCCAACGCCGCGCCCGAGAACTGGCCCGACGACCCGGATGTGCGGCGCAAGCGCGAGCTGGCCGAGACCAAGAAGAAGCTCGAAGAGTACCGCCGCCACGGCGATTTCTCGGACAGGACCGGCATGGAGGAGTTCCGCAGGATCGTGGATCCGCTGGAGCGCCGCCCGGGTCTGGTCGCGGACGACTCCAAGGGCATCGATCTCGACTCCGCCGACGACGAGGCCTCGCCCGACATCACCGAGGACATCAAGGACAACGTCGAGTTCAAGAAGCTGAAGAAGGCGACCGGGGAGGCGTCCTCCGATCCGAAGGAAGCTGCGCGGCAGAACAGCTGGCGGGTCTCCAAGGAAGAGCTGAAGCGGCAAGAGAAGCAGCACAACGACTCGCCCGATATCACCGACAATTTCGGCAGTCGGTGGTGACGTCGTCGGCGCGCCCGGGCCGTTCCGGCTATTGAGGTGCGCGGCCCCTCCGCTACACGAAAGCTTGAGGGCTCTCCCGCCAGACAAAGCTTGATTTTCGCCGTCGCTGCGAATAGCTCATGACGGATGTCGGCGGCGGGGGCGGACGTGTGCCTGCGCGCCGCCGCCCTGTTTCCACGCCCATGTGACGAACGAAACGGTGCACGTGATGATCGCTCCTGCGCAAAACTGGTCTACACTGCGTGCCGTCTTTCCCCTGCTGATAGCGGTGCTTATCATGACGGCTCTTGCAGTGACGTCGCCTCCCTCGTCCGCCGCCGCGCGGGCCACCCATTTCAAGCTCGACAACGGCATGCAGGTGGTGGTGATCCCCGACCGCCGCGCGCCGGTGGTGACCCACATGGTCTGGTATCGCGTCGGCGCGGCCGACGAGCCGCCGGGCGTCTCCGGCATCGCCCATTTCCTCGAGCACCTGATGTTCAAGGGGACCGAGACGATCGCGCCGGGCGAGTTCTCCAAGATCGTCGCCCGCAACGGCGGCCAGGACAACGCCTTCACCTCTCATGACATGACCGCCTATTTCCAGCGCGTGGCCAAGGACCGCCTGCCGAAGATGATGCAGATGGAGGCGGATCGCATGGTCAACCTGACCCTCGACGAGAAGGACGTCGCGACGGAGCGGAACGTGGTCCTGGAGGAGCGCCGGACGCGCGTCGACAACGACCCGTCGACGATCCTGGGCGAGCAGCTTACGGCGGCGTTCTACCAGTCGCATCCCTATGGCACGCCGATCATCGGCTGGGAGCACGAGATCCGCGTGCTGGACCGCGAGGCGGCGCTCAGGTTCTACGAGCGCTTCTACGCGCCCAACAACGCCATTCTCGTCGTTGCCGGCGATGTCGAGCCGGACGAGGTCAAGGCGCTGGCCAAGAAGACCTATGGCAAGCTGAAGCCGAACCCGGAGATCGCCGAGCGCAGGCGGCCCCAGGAGCCGCCGCGCCGGGCCCCGGTCCGGGTCAAGCTGGAGGATCCGCGCGCCGGCAAGCCGACCTTCCAGCGCCTCTACATGGCGCCGGCCTATTCCAATGCCGAGCCGGGCGAGGCCGAGGCGCTGGATCTCCTGATGAAGATCGCGGCCTCGGGCACCACCAGCCGGCTTTACAGGTCGCTCGTGGTCGAGCAGAAGAAAGCGTCGACCACCGGTGGCTGGTATAGTGGATCCAATCTCGATTCGGGCCGCATCGCCGTCTATGCCATTGCCGCGGAAGGCGTGCCCATGGCCGAGCTCGAGGACGGTATCGAGGCGGTGCTGGCCAAGGTCCGCGAGGAGGGCGTGACCCAGAGGGAGCTGGATCGCGCCCGCAACGCCTATATCGCGGACTATACCTATGGCCTGGACAGCCAGACGCGTCTCGCCCGCCGCTATGGCTGGGCCCTGACCACGGGCCGCACGGTCGAGGACATCGAGGCCTGGCCGGAGCGCCTGGAAAAGGTCACGGTCGAGGATATCAAGCGCGTCGCGGAGAAGTATCTGGTTGAGAAGAAGTCGGCGACGGGCATTCTTCTGCCGCTCGACGATAAGGCGAAAAAGGCCACGAATGAAAACGCGAAGCGAGAGTCTTAGAGGCCGCCATGTCGAACCTTGCACGTGCCATTGGGTCCACGATCCGGCGGTCCGGCCGCGCAGCCGCGCGCGGTCTTGCGCTGGCATCGCTCCTTCTCCTCGTCGCGCTCTCGCCGCGGCCGGCTGAAGCCGTGACCATCGAACGCGTCGTCAGCCCGGGCGGCATCGAGGCTTGGCTCGTTCAAAGCGACACCGTGCCGCTGATCGCCATGCGCTTCGCCTTTCTCGGCGGCTCGGCCCAGGACCCGGCGGGCAAGCAGGGGCTCTCCTACTTCCTCTCCGGCATGCTGGACGAGGGCGCGGGCGACCTGAAATCCGTGGATTTCCAGGAGCGTATGGAGGAGCTGGCCGTCAAGCTCGACTTCGACGCCACGCGGGACATCTTCTACGGCAGCCTCCAGACCCTGACGAAGAACCAGGACGAGGCGGCCGAGCTGCTGCGCCTGGCGCTGACCGAGCCGCGCTTCGACGAGGACGCCGTGGAGCGCATCCGCAAGCAGATCGTCGCCAGCCTGAAGATCGAGGCCAACGACGCCCGCAAGGTGGCCGCCCGGCAGTGGTATAAGCTGGCCTTCGCCAACCACCCCTATGCGCGCCCGGTGAAAGGGACGCTGGAGACCGTGCGCGGCATCGCCGGCGCGGATCTGCGGGCCTACACCAAGCGCGTGATGGCGCGGGACACGCTGAAGGTCGGCGTCGTCGGCGACATCGACGCCAAGACGCTCGGGACCCTGCTCGACAAGATCTTCGGCGGCCTGCCGGCGAAGGGCGACCTGAAGCCGGTGGAAGAGGCCCGGACCGCGGCCGGTCCGCGCCGCGAGGTGGTGCAGATGAACGTGCCGCAGTCGGTCGCGCAGTTCGGCCATAGCGGCATCAAGCGCAAGGACGAGGACTTCGTGCCGGCCTATGTGCTGAACTACATCCTGGGCGGCGGCGGTTTCAACTCCAGGCTGACCGAGCAGGTGCGCGAGAAGCGCGGCCTGGCCTATTCGGTCTACAGCTACCTGTCGCCCTACAGGCACGGCGCCGTCTATATCGGAAGCGTCGCGACCGAGAACAAGTCGGTGGGCAAGTCGCTGGAGGTGATCCAGGGCGAGCTCAAGCGCATGGCTGAGAAGGGGCCGACGGCGGAGGAGCTGCAGAACGCCAAGCAGTACCTGACCGGCTCCTACGCGCTGCGCTTCGACACCAGCTCGAAGATCGCCGGGCAGCTCTTAGGGATCCAGCTCGAGGATCTGGGCATCGACTACATCGACAGGCGCAACGGCCTGATCGAGGCGGTCACCCTCGACGACATCCGCCGCGTCGCCAAGCGCCTGCTCGACGCCGACGCCCTGCTCGTCACCATCGTCGGCAAGCCCGAGGGCCTGGAGGCCAAGCCGGCCGGCGGTTAGGGCCGGTCTGTTTTCCTTGAGCAATCCGCACTCTTTCGTCATTGCCGGGCTTGACTTGGCAATCCGTTCCCTCTCGAATTTGCGGAGGGGTCAGTGGAATGGATGCCCGGATCAAGTCCGGGCATGGCGGTGTATAGGGCGAGGCGAAGGATTTCCCTCGGAGCAGGCGACCCGCCCCCGCCAACAAAACGGTGTTGCGGGCGCACCGCCTTTGCTAGGTTCCCCGCCACTTTTCACCGCGCGGGGGTCCCGCCATGTCCATCGTCCAGTCCGTCGAGGGCTGCCTCGAGGCTGCTATCGGTCCCCATGGTCTGACCGAGGCGGAGCTTCGGAGCTGGCTCGGGAAGCTGGAGCCGGCGATCGGGGGGCTGCGCGCGCAGTATGAGAGCGGCGCTTTGCCGCTCCTGCGCGTGCCGGAGCGCACGGACGACATCGCGCCCGCGGAAGCGGCGCTCGCACGGCTCGGCCGGGATGCCGGCACCATCGTCTTCTTCGGCACCGGCGGCTCCAGTCTCGGCGGGCAGACGCTGGCCCAGTTCGGCGGCTGGTACATTCCGGGCGAGCACAAGGCCGGGCAGATGCGCCGCCCGCGCACCCGTTTCTACGACAATCTGGATCCCCGCACCCTCGACCGCACCTTGCAGGGCCTGGATCCGGAGCGCACGCGCTTCGTCGTCATCTCCAAGTCCGGCAACACGCCCGAGACGCTGGTGCAGTTCCTGGCCGCGCTGCAGGCGGTGCAGGCCCGGGGCCTCGGCGACCGGGTGCCGGATCTGTTTCTGGGCCTGACCGACCCGGCCGTGGCGGGCCGGAGCAACGGCGTGAGGGAGATCTGCGCGGCCCATGGCATCCCCCTGCTCGATCACGATCCGGGCGTCGGCGGCCGCTTCACCGCGCTCACCAATGTGGGCCTGCTGGCGGCGCTCGCCCGCGGCCTCGACGTGGCCGCGCTGCGCGCCGGCGGCAAGGCCTGCGTCGATGCGCTGCTCGCCTGCGACGGCCCGGGCGACTACGCGCCCGCGCTGGGCGCCGCCGTCGCCGTGGGCCTCGCCAAGGCGCGCGGGGTGCGCACCCTGGTGATGATGCCCTACACGGACCGGCTCGGCCGCTTCGCGCACTGGTACGTGCAGCTCTGGGCCGAGAGCCTGGGCAAGGGGGGCGAGGGGACGACGCCGGTGCCGGCGCTCGGCCCGGTCGACCAGCACAGCCAGCTCCAGCTCTATCTGGACGGGCCCCGCGACCACATGATCACGGTGATCCGGCAGGATGCGGCGGGCGAGGGGCCCCGCATCGACGCGGGGCTGGCGCGCCAGGCCGGCGCCGACTATCTCGCCGGGCGCACCGCGGGCGATCTGGTCGCGGCCCAGCAACGGGCCATCCCGGATGCGCTCATCGCCGCCGGCCGGCCGGTGCGCACGATCGATATCCACGACCTGGACGAGCGCGCCCTTGGCGGCCTGATGATGCACTGTATGATTGAGACGATTCTTGCCGCCCATCTGCTCGGTGTCGACGCCTTCGGCCAGCCGGCGGTGGAAGCGGGCAAAGAGCTGACCCGGCGCCATTTGCGCCAGGGGCCGGATGCATCGAAGGAGAAACAGGGTGGCCGTCCGTCAACTGCCACCGTCGGTCGTTAACCGCATCGCCGCGGGCGAGGTCATCGAGCGGCCGGCCAGCGTGGTCAAGGAGCTGGTCGAGAACGCCGTCGATGCCGGTTCCACACGTATCGAGGTGGTGACCGCGGGCGGCGGCCTTTCGCTCATCCGGGTCACCGACGACGGCTGCGGCATGGACGCCGACGACCTCAGGCTCGCCGTCGAGCGGCACGCTACCTCGAAGCTGGCGGACGAGGACCTGCTGAACATCGCCACGCTCGGCTTCCGCGGCGAGGCGCTGCCCTCCATCGGCTCGGTGGCGCGGCTCATGATCCGCAGCGCCACGGCGGGCGCGGCCGCCGGGTCTGAGATCCGGGTGGACGCGGGCACGGTCGAGGGGCCGCGCCCGGCCCCGCCGAACCGGGGCACGCGCGTCGAGGTGCAGGACCTGTTCTACGCCACGCCCGCGCGCCTCAAGTTCCTGAAATCCGAGCGGGCCGAGAACGCCGCTATCGCCGACGTGGTGAAACGGCTCGCCATGGCTCATGCCGGCATCGCCTTCACGCTCGTCAACGGCGAGCGCACCACCTTGCGGCTGCCCTCTGCCGAGGGCCTGGACGGCAACGCGGTGCTGGCCCGGCTCGGCCGCATCATGGGCCCTGAGTTCATGCGCGACGCGCTCGCGGTGCGAGCCGGGCGCGACGATTTCTTCGTCGAAGGCTTCGCCGGCCTGCCGACCCTCAACCGCGCCAACCAGATGATGCAGTTCCTGTTCGTCAATGGCCGCCCGGTGCGGGACAAGCTGCTCGCCGGCTGCGTGCGGGCCGCCTATGGCGATCTGGTGCCCCAGGGCCGCTATCCGCTGCTGGCGCTGTTTCTGACCGTGCCGCCGCGGGAGGTGGACGTGAACGTGCATCCGGCCAAGGCGGAAGTGCGCTTCCGCGACCCGGGCGCCGTGCGGGCACTGATGGTGGGGGCGCTGAGGGAAGCCCTGGCCGAGGCCGGCCATCACGCGGCCTCGGCCCTGGCGGAGCGCGCCTTTGCCCAGGCCCGGCCGGGCGCCGCGCCCGTCCCCCGCGGCGGCGCGGGCGGGGCGGGTTACGGCCGGCCGGCCGTAACCCCCGGTTTTGCGGAGGCCGCCCAGGCGCCGCTGACGCCAGTCGACCGGCCCACCGGCGACACGCGCGCCGCGGCCGAGGCGCCCGCGCCGGATCTCGTCGCCCGGCCCCTCGGTGCCGCGCGAGCCCAGCTCCACGACACCTACATCGTCTCCCAGACCGACGATTCCATCGTCATCGTCGACCAGCACGCCGCCCATGAGCGTCTGGTCTACGAGCAGATGAAGGAGGCGCTGGCGAATGGCGGCGTGGCCCGGCAGATCCTGCTGATACCGGAGGTGGTCGAGCTGGACGAGGCGGCGGCCGAGCGCCTGGGGTCGCAGGCGGACGCGCTCGCGGATTTCGGCGTCGTGCTGGAGCGCTTCGGGCCGGCGGCGGTGGCGGTGCGCGAGATGCCGGCGCTGCTCGGGGACACGGACATCAAGGGCCTGGTCCGCGACCTCGCCGACGAGCTCGAAGAGGGCGATCAGGCGGTGGCGCTCAGGGAGCGGCTCGATCACGTCTGCGCCACCATGGCCTGCTACGGCAGCGTGCGCGCCGGGCGCCGGCTGACCGGCGAGGAGATGAACGCGCTCCTGCGCGACATGGAGGCGACGCCCCATTCGGGCCAGTGCAACCACGGCCGCCCGACCTATGTGGAGCTGAAGCTCGCCGACATCGAGCGGCTGTTCGGGCGCCGCTGACATCGCCGGGTTTCACCGTTTTTTGACGAACCTGCCCGCCATGTTAGGACTTGCGGGGCTGCGCGCCGTGCCGCGCGGCCGGCCGCAAAGGGAGGTTTGACATGTCGGACCCAGATGGCTCGCGACAGCATCCGTTTATTCCCGATCTGAAGGACCGGTTCCTGAAAGGCGAGGTGGACCGGCGCGAGTTCCTGCGCACGGCCACGCTGCTGGGGCTCTCGGCGGGCGCGGCCTACGCCTTCGTGGGAGCCGTGACAGGGGCGCATCCGGTGCCGCCCGCCCGTGCCGCCGAGCCCAAGCGCGGCGGCACCCTCAGGGTCTCCATGCGCGTGCAGGAGATGACCGATCCGGCCCGCTTCGACTGGACCGAGAAGTCCAATGTGGGGCGGCAGATCCTGGAATATCTCTGCGTCACCGGTCCCGACAACGTCACCCGGCCGCATCTGGCCGAGCGCTGGCAGGCCTCGGACGATCTGAAGACCTGGACCTTCCATCTGCGCCGGGACGTGACCTGGTCGAACGGCGACGCCTTCGACGCCGACGATGTGATCTTCAACGTCACGCGCTGGCTCGATCCCAGGACCGGCTCCTCCAACCAGGGCCTGTTCGCGGCCATGGTCACCGAGACGGACACCGGCAAGACGGACAAGAACGGCAAGCCGGTCGTCTCCAAGACCATGACATCCGGTGCGATCGAGAAGCTGGACGACCATACGGTGCGGCTGCACCTGAACCGGCCCGAGCTCGCCATGCCGGAGAATTTCTACAGCTATCCGGCGGCGATCGTGCACCGGGACTTCGAGAAGATGGGCGGGGACCTGTCGAAGGCTCCGGTGGGCACGGGGCCCTTCGCCCTGAAGCGCTTCGCCGTGGGCGAGACGGCGGTGTTGACGCGGCGTGCGGACTATTGGGGCGAGCCGGTCCTGCTCGATCGGGTCAGCTACGTGGACCATGGGGACGATCCGGCCGCCGGTCTCGCCGCGCTCGCCTCGGATCAGGTCGACCTGGTGCACGAGGCCTTCGTGGAGCAGCTCGAGGTCATCGCGGCGATCCCGGAGGCGCAGCTCTACGAGACGGTCACCGCGCAGACCGGCGTGGCGCGCATGCAGATGGACGTAAAGCCCTTCGACGACATCCGCGTGCGGCGCGCGGTGCGGCTCTGCCAGAACCACAACCGGCTCCTGGAGCTCGCCTATCGCTCGAAGGGCGCGCCCGGGGAGGATCATCACGTGGCGCCGATCCATCCCGAATACGCCAAGCTGCCGCCCGTCAGGCAAGACCACGCGCTTGCCAGGAAGCTGTTGGCGGAGGCCGGCTACGCCGACGGCATCGACCTGAAGATCGACGTCAAGAAGGAGCCGCCCTGGGAGGCCGCGGTCGCGCAGGCGCTCGCAGAGATGTGCAGGCCCGCGGGTATCCGCATCCGGATCAACGTCATGCCGAATACCGCATATTGGGAGATCTGGAACAAGACGCCCTTCGGCTTCACCGCCTGGACTCATAGGCCGCTCGGCGTCATGGCCCTGAACCTGGGCTACCGCTCCGGCGTTCCCTGGAACGAGAGCCATCACAACGATCCCGAGTTCGACAAGCTGCTCGACGCCGCCAGCGGCACGCTGGAGGTCGAGGCGCGCCGCACGCTGATGGCGAAGGTGCAGAAGCGCCTGCAGGACAACAGCGTGATCGCCCAGCCGCTGTGGCGCTCGGTGTTCGCGGCCGGCCACAAGCGCGTGCAGGGCTACCGGCTGCACCCGACGATCTATCACCAGTTGCACAAGGTGTGGCTGGCCTGATCCGGAAGGGCGACGGGCCCGGGGCGCATGCTGACGGTCATCGCAAAACGGCTCGCCGCCATGGCGCTGACCATGCTGGTGGTGTCGCTGCTCATCTTCCTGCTCCTGGAGATCTCGCCGGGCAGCGTCGCCACCAAGGTGCTCGGCCCCTATTCCACCGAGGAGCAGCGCCGGCTGTGGCTGGAGCAGAACGGCTATTTCGAGCCGCTCTGGGTGCGCTACGGCACTTGGCTCTGGAACTTCGTCACCGGGGACTTCGGTCAGTCGACGCGCTTCAAGGTGCCGGTGGCGGACGTGCTCTGGCCGCGGCTCTGGAACACCGCCGTCCTCGGCTTCTGGACCTTCGCCATCCTGATCCCGCTGTCCCTGACCCTCGGCGTGCTCGCGGGCATGCGCGAGGGCTCGAAGCTCGACCGCGGCATCTCCATCGTCAGCGTCGTCACCACCTCGATCCCTGAGTTCGCCAGCGCCGTGTTCTTCTCGGCCATCTTCGTCTTCGGCCTAAAATGGTTGCCGGGTACCAGCGGCATGGCCTCGGGCTTCGACTGGCGGCAGCTCGTGTTGCCGGTGCTGGTGCTCGTGGTCTACGACTATGGCTACGTGGCGCGCATGACCCGGGCCTCCATGGCCGAGGTCATGACCACGCCCTATATCCGCACCGCCGTCCTGAAGGGCCTGCCGCAGCGGCGGGTGATCTTCGGCCACGCGCTCCTCAACGCCCTGATCGCCCCCTTCACGGTGATCATGCTGCAGATCAACTGGCTGCTCTCGGGCGTGATCGTGGTGGAGGTCTTCTTCGCCTACAAGGGCTTCGGGGCGCTGCTGCTTGAGGCGTCGCTGAACCAGGACATCTTTCTCATCGAGGCCTGCGCCATGGTCGCCGTCTTCGTCGCGGTCTCGACCCAGGTGATCGCCGACATCGGCTACGCCTATCTCAACCCGCGCATTCGGTTCGGCTGAGGGGCCGCGATGTCGGAGACCGGCGACACGACACAGGGCTGGCCAAGCGCCGTCGGCGCCGTGGCGCGCTTGCGCGAGAGCCCGGTCGCCATGGTGGGCGCCGGCCTTGTCGTCTTCTGGGTGCTGGTGGCGCTGGCGGCGCCGCTGATCGCGCCCTTCGATCCGCTCGCCACCCTGCAGCCCTTCGCCAAGCCGGGCGCGGTCCATGCCGAGAGCGGCCGGACCTTCTGGCTCGGCACCGACCATATCGGCCGCGATATCCTCTCGCGGATCGTCTGGGGCGCGCGCACGATCCTGATCTACGCGCCGCTGGCGACGGCCTCAGCCTATCTGGTCGGCATCGCCATGGGGCTCGTCGCCGGCTATCGGCTGGGCTGGTGGGACGCGATCCTGTCGCGCATCTCCGACATCGTGCTCTCGTTCCCCGTGCTGGTGCTCTACATCCTCATCATCGCCACCATCGGGGCCTCGGGCCTCAACATCGTCATCGCCATCACCTTCGCCTCGGCCCCCGGCATCATGCGCATCGTGCGCGGCCTGGTGCTCGACCTCCGAACCCGCGACTACGTCGCCGCCGCGCGCACGCGCGGGGAAAGCGCGCTCTACATCATGGTGGTGGAGATCCTGCCCAATGCCCGCGGGCCGCTGATCGTCGACGCCTGCCTGCGCCTCGGCTACGTCATCATCACCATCGGCGTGCTCGGCTTTCTGGGCCTCGGCCTGCCGCCGCCCGATCCGGACTGGGGCGGCATGATCAACGAGACCCGCCGCATGGCCCTGGCCTTCCCGCACATGACCGTGTTCCCCTGCCTGGCCATCTCGTCCCTGATCCTGGGCTTCAACCTGTTGGCCGACGGGCTCAGGGATATCTCGTTGCGGGATTAGAGGCACGGCATGGCAGACCCAACCCAAGACCTGCTCGAAATCGACGGCCTGTGCCTCAGCTATAGGACGCGCGCGGGCGAGGTGCCGGCCGTGATCGATTTCTCCCTGCGGCTGGCGGCCGGCGAGAGCGTCGGGCTGGTGGGGGAGTCGGGCTGCGGCAAGTCGACGGTGGCCTTGGGGCTCCTGCGCTATCTGGGGCGGAACGGCGCCGTCACGGGCGGCCGGGTCCGCTTCGACGGCCGCGACCTGGGGCGGCTCGATGCCGAGGCGCTGCGCCGGGTGCGCGGGGCCGAGATCGCCATGGTCTATCAGGAGCCCGCCGCGGCGCTCAACCCGTCCATGACCGTCGAGGCGCAGCTCGCCGAAGGCCCGATGGTGCATGAGGGCCTGTCGCGGGGCGAGGCGCGCGAGCGGGCGCGGGCCATGCTGGACGACGTGCATCTGCCCGACCCGGAGCGCATCCTGGCGGCCTATCCCCACCAGCTCTCCGGCGGCCAGCAGCAGCGGGTGGTGATCGCCATGGCGCTGATGACCAATCCCAAGCTGCTGCTGCTCGACGAGCCGACCACGGCGCTCGACGTCACGGTCGAGGCCGGCATCGTCGAGCTGATCGGCGAGCTCGCCTGCAAGTACGGGACGGCGCTGCTCTACATCTCCCACAATCTCGGCCTGATGCGGAAGGTCTGCGACCGCATCGCCGTCATGTATTCCGGCCAGGTGGTCGAGGAGGGTCAGACCGGCTCGATCTTCGCCCGGCCCAGGCACCCCTATACGCGCGGCTTGTTCGACTGCCTGCCGCGGCCCGAGGCCCACAAGACCGAGCGCCCGCTCCGCGCCATCCCGGGCCGGCTGCCCTTGCCCGGGGAGCGGCCCGCGGGCTGCGCCTTCGGGCCGCGCTGCGAGGCTTTCAAGGGCGGTCTCTGCGATAGCCGGGCCATCGCCATGGAGGCTGTCGACGATGCGGTGGATCCAGGCCACAGGGTGCGCTGCGTGCGCTGGCGCGACATCGACCTCGCGCCAGTTCCGGCGGATGCCGCCGACGTGCCGCCGGCCAAGGTCGGCGACACGGTTCTCGAGGTGAAGGAGCTGCGCAAGTCCTACCGCGCGCGCGATGCGTCGCTGGCCGCCTGGCTTCGCGGCGACCGGGTCGGGCAGGTGACGGCGAACGACGGCCTGAGCTTCGCGGCGCGTCGCGGCGAGACGCTGGCCATCGTCGGCGAGTCCGGCTGCGGCAAGTCCACTTTCGCGCGCGTGCTGGCGGGCCTGGAGCGGGCGACCGGCGGCGCCCTGCGGCTCGACGGCGAGGACGTCGCGCAACGGGCCGTCGAGGCACGCGCGCCGGAGCAGGTGCGCCGCCTTCAGATGGTGTTCCAGCACCCCGACGCCACCCTCAATCCGAGCCGCACGGTCGGGGCGCAGCTCGGCCGCGCCGTCGCCCGGCTCGGCGCTGAGGCCGACCGGAGTCGGGTCCGCGAGCGCACGCTGGAGCTGCTCGACACGGTCAAGCTGCCGCGGGAGGTCTTCGCCCGCCGCCCGCGCCAGCTCTCCGGCGGCCAGAAGCAGCGCGTCGCCATCGCCCGCGCGCTCGCCGGCCAGCCGTC
>JAKSBI010000564.1 GCA_022361215.1 Hyphomicrobiales bacterium
GGACGCGCAGCTCGCCAAGTGGGGCTCCAAATAGGAGAACCCTTCTGATTTTCCGCGAAAGGCGCCGCCTCGGTCATCCGGGGCGGCGCTTTTGCTTGGCCTGCCGCCGGCTGCCGCGAGTCCGGTCTTTGCGCCATGCTTTCAGGTGGCAAAATACCACTTCAGGTTGATATTTTGGGGGCCAGCTCACAAGCCTGTCACATTTGTCATCCACTCTTGTGTGTAAGACGTAGTGCCAATCACAGAAGCCGACCCCTTGTCTCCGTTCCGGCCCCGCGCCGGGGCGGTCTTTGCCGTTTGACACGTGTGCCCTCGAGGGTCGGCAAGGGAGCTGTTCATGACACAACTGACGATCAACGGCGAGACCCGCGAGGTCGCCGCCGATCCCGACACGCCTCTGCTTTGGGTGCTGCGGGACGAGCTTGGATTGACGGGAACCAAGTATGGCTGTGGCGTGGCCCAGTGCGGGGCCTGCACGGTGCATGTGGACGGCGAGCCGATCCGCTCCTGCAGCACGGCGGTTTCCGACGTGGCGGGCCAGACGGTCTCCACCATCGAGGGTCTGAGCGGCAAGACGGCCGAGGCCGTCATGACCGCCTGGGAGACGCTCGACGTGCCGCAATGCGGCTATTGCCAGTCGGGCCAGGTGATGTCGGCGGTGGCGCTGCTGACGGCCAATCCGAAGCCCAGCGACGCCGACATCGACGAGGCCATGCAGGGCAACATCTGCCGCTGCGCCACCTATGTGCGCATCCGCGCCGCCATCCACGCGGCGGCGAAAACGTTGGAGGCCTGAGCCATGATTCCGGGATTCATCGTCAAGACCGAGGCCGACCGCCGCCAGTTCCTCAAGGGCTCCGCCGCGGCGGGCGCCGGGCTGGTCATCGGCTTCCATCTGGGCCGCATGCCGGCCTCGGCCGGGACCGCGGATAGCGCGTTCGCGCCCAACGCCTTCGTGCGCATCGCGCCGGACAGCACCGTGACCGTAATCGCCAAGCATCTGGAAATGGGCCAGGGCGCCTATACCGGCCTCGCCACTCTGGTGGCCGAGGAACTGGACGCGGATTGGGAGCAGGTGCGGGTCGAGTCGGCGCCGGCCGATGCCACGCGCTACAACAACCTTCAGTGGGGCCCGACCCAGGGCACCGGCGGCAGCAGCGCAATCGCCAACTCGTTCAAGCAGATGCGCCAGGCCGGCGCGACGGCGCGGGCGCTTCTGGTCGAGGCGGCGGCGCAGGACTGGGGTGTCGCCGCGGCCGAGATCCGCGTCGACAAGGGCCGCCTCTCGCACAAGGCGAGCGGCAAGTCGGCGGCGTTCGGCGATCTCGCCGTCAAGGCCGCCAAGCTGGAGCCGCCCAAGGACGTCGAGCTGAAGGACCCGAAGGACTTCAAGCTGATCGGCAAAGACGTGCGGCGCACGGACTCGCGCGCCAAGTCGCGGGGCCAGGCGATGTTCACCATCGACATGGCGCTGCCGGGCATGCTGACCGCCGTGATCGCCCGCCCGCCGCGCTTCGGCGGCAAGGTGAAGTCGTTCGACGCGAGCGAAGCCAAGGCCGTCAAGGGCGTGGTCGACGTGGTCGAGGTGCCGCGCGGCGTGGCCGTGCTGGCCAAAGGGTTCTGGCCGGCAAAGCTCGGCCGGGACGCGCTCGAGATCGAATGGGACGAAACCGCCGCCGAGACCCGCTCCAGCGACGCCATCCTGGCCGAGTACAAGGCGCTCGCCAAGACGCCGGGCAAGACGGTGCGCAAGGAGGGCGACGCGGCCAAGGCCATTGCCGGTGCGGCCAAGGTGGTCGAGGCGGCCTACGACTTCCCGTTCCTGGCGCATGCGCCGATGGAGACGCTCGACTGCGTGGTGAAGCTCTCGTCGGACGCTTGCGAGGTCTGGTCGGGCTCGCAGCTCCAGACCGTCGACCAGGCGACCGCCGCGGCCGTCGCCGGGCTGAAGCCGGAGCAGGTCAAGGTGCACACCCTGTTCGCCGGCGGCAGCTTCGGCCGGCGCGCGACGCCGATCGCGGACATGACCGCCGAGGCCGTCTCCATCGCCAAAGCCATCGGCGGCCGCGCGCCCGTCAAGCTGATCTGGACGCGGGAGGACGACATCCAGGGCGGGCGCTATCGGCCGATCTACCACCACACGCTGAAGGCCGGCCTCGACGCCGACGGCAAGGTGGTCGGCTGGCAACACCGCATCGTCGGCCAGTCCATCCTGGCGGGGACGCCGTTCGAGCCGATGCTGGTCAAGGACGGCATCGACGCCACCTCCGTGGAGGGCGCCCAGAACCTGCCCTACGCCATCCCGAACCTGGAGCTCGACCTGCACACCACCAAGGTCGGCGTGCCGGTGCTCTGGTGGCGCGCGGTCGGGTCGACCCACACGGCCTACTCGACCGAGGCCTTCATCGACGAACTGGCCGAGGCCGCGGGCCAGGACCCGGTGGCCTTTCGCCGGGCGCTCCTGAAGGACCATCCGCGCCATCTCGGCGTCCTCGATCTGGCCGCGGAAAAGGCCGGCTGGGGCCAAAAGCCGCCCGAGGGCGTCGCCCGCGGCGTCGCGGTGCACGAGTCCTTCAAATCCTACGTCGCCCAGATCGCCGATGTGCGGCTCACCGAGGACGGGTTGAAGGTCGAGCGGGTGGTCTGCGCCGTCGATTGCGGCGTCGCCGTCAATCCGGACGTGATCAAGGCGCAGATGGAGGGCGGCATCGGCTTCGGCCTCGGCGCCATCCTACACGATGAGATCACGCTTGAGGACGGACGCGTTGAGCAGTCGAACTTCCATGACTACGTGTCGCTGCGCATCAACGAGATGCCGAAGGTGGAGGTGCACATCGTGCCGTCGGATGCCGATCCCACGGGCGTCGGCGAGCCCGGCGTGCCGCCTATCGGCCCGGCGGTCGCCAACGCCGTCTATCGGCTGACGGGCAAGCGCATCCGCGCCCTGCCGTTCGCGCGGCACGAGCTGAAGGAGGCGTAGGTCGGCGCATTTGAGCTCCGGGGCGGCGCCGATCCGTTCAGTGCGTCGCCCTGGAGTGCAGGCTCTAAATCACGCCGTCGCGTCTGAGGGCCTCGATCTCTGTCTCATCGAGGCTAAGCAACTCGTTGTAGAGCCTGTTGTTATCGGCCCCGAGATCGGGGCCTGGCTTGCGCACGGCGCCGGGGGTCGCGGAGAGGGTCGGCACCACGCCCTGCATGCGGATGGTGCCGAGCGCCTCGTCCATTACCGAGACGATCATGTCGTTTGCCGCGACGTGGGGGTCGGCAAAGATGTCGTCGATGGCCTTGACCGGGCCGGCGGCCACGTGATGGCGCTCCATGGCGGCCATGACATCGGCGAGGTCGTGGTCGGCCATCCAGGCGGCGATGACGGCGTCCAGGGCCTCGACATTCGCCACCCGGTCGGGATTGCTGGCGAAACGCGGGTCGTCGATCAGGTCCGGCCGGCCGATGGCCTGGGCCAGCCGCTCGAAGATGGACTGGGTGGTCGCGGCCACGCAGAACCAGGCGCCGTCCCTGGTGCGATAGAGATTGCCCGGCGCGGCGTAGGAATTGCGGTTGCCGGTCCGCGCCGGCACCTCGCCGAGCTGGTCGTACTGGATGGCCAGAAAATCGACGATGCGGAACATGGATTCCAGGAGCGAGACCTCGATCACCTGGCCGGCCCGCTCCGGGTTGCGGGCGCGGTCGAGGAGGGCGATCAGCACGCCCACGGCGCCGAAGAGGCCGGTGGCGGCGTCGGCGATGGGATAGCCCGAATGCTGCGGCGGGCCGTCCGCCTCGCCCTGGATCGAGAGATAGCCCGACATGGCCTCGCCGACGCGATGGAAGCCCGGCCGGCCCGCATAGGGACCCCGCTGGCCGAAGCCCGAGACGCGCAGGATGGTCAGGCCCGGATGGGCGGCGAGCAGGTCGTCGGGGCCGATGCCCCAGCGCTCGGCCGTGCCGGGCCGGAAGTTCTCGATGAACACGTCGAAGCGTGGGATCATGCGCTTCAGGAGCGCGCTGCCGCGCTCGGTCCGGAGATCGAGGGTCAGGCCCGTCTTGTTGCGGTTCGCCACCTTCCACCAGAGCGGCACGCCGTCCTTGTGCGGCGGCAGCATGCGCAGGGGATCGCCGCGGCCCGGCAGCTCCAGCTTGACCACGTCGGCCCCGAAGTCGCCGAGCAGCGTGCCCACGAGCGGCCCGGCGAGCAGCGTCGAGACGTCCAGCACCTTGAGATGGGAGAGGGCCGGCGCGGCGGCCGGGGAAGGGTCTGTCATGGCGATCCTGGCAGGCTGGCGGGAGGCAGAGCTTAAAGGCCGCGACCGCCCGGCATCAAGGGCGCCATCGCCACCGCCGCTAGAGGAATTCAACCCGAACGCCCGAAAAACCGACGCGTTCCCCGGCGTCGAGCACAAATTCGCCGTCTTTCGACGCGACCCTTTCAGATGTGGCGCTGAAAATCCGAGGCCCTATGCCGAATGTGATCAGGTTTTGCTGGAATTGCAGCGACCTCCTGTCATAGGCTCGCCTCCGAGGCACCAGGGGGGCTCGGCCAGCCACTCACCCGGGTCCCCGTTCGTCAGCAGTGTCGGTGCTCGTCCAAGCCAGCGTCTGTCGTCGTGCCAATAGCCGGGGAAGGACCTTCATGGCCGATATCGTGATCATCAATCCCGCGTTCGAGGACTCCTTCTGGGGGATGGAGCATTGCGTCGACCTGCTCGGCAAGCGCGCCAACCTGCCGGTGTCCTGCCTGCCACTGCTGGCCGCGCTGGTGCCGGACCAGCACGACGTGACGCTGGTCGACGAGAACGTCGAGGAGATCGACTTCGACCGTCTCGGCCGGGCCGATCTGGTGTGCCTGACCGGCATGAGCATCCAGGGCCGGCGCATGCGCCAGATCCTGGTAGAGGTGCGCGCCCGCGGCGTCACGACCGTGGTCGGCGGCTCCATGGCCACGGTGGAGACGCACAAGTTCGACGGCCTCGCCGACGTAGTCTTCGTGGGCGAGGCGGACGAGAGCTGGCCGCAGTTCCTGCGCGAATGGGAGGAGGGCCGCCACGCCAGCCGCTACGAGCAGACCGAGAAGAGCGACATCACCAAGCTGCCGACGCCGCGCATCGACCTGCTGAAGGCCAAGCATTACATGTTCGGCAGCATGCAGATCTCGCGCGGCTGCCCGTTCACCTGCGAGTTCTGCGACATCATCATCACCTTCGGGCGCAAGCCGCGGCTGAAGACCAGCGAGCAGGTGCTGACGGAGCTCGAGACCATCCGCAAGTCCGGGCTGCAGATCGTCTTCGTGGTCGACGACAACCTGATCGGCAACAAGAAGGCCATCAAGCCGATCCTGCACGACATCATCGCCTGGCAGGAGGAGCGGGGCTATCCGCTGACGCTCTTCACCGAGGCCTCGCTGGA
>JAKSBI010000901.1 GCA_022361215.1 Hyphomicrobiales bacterium
GGCGTCATCCCCGGCATCATGGCCGGCCTGATGCTGATGGCCGGCATCTATGTGGTGGCGCGCTGGAAGAACCTGCCGGCCCAGCCCTGGCAGGGTTTCGGCGAGATCTTCGAGGCCGCTCAGGACGCCTCCTGGGGGCTGTTTCTGATCGTCATCATCCTGGGCGGCATCTATGGCGGCATTTTCACGCCGACGGAGGCTGCGGCAGTGGCTGCGGTCTATTCGTTCCTGATCGCCAACTTCGTCTATCGCGACATGGGGCCGCTGAAGGAGCAGGCGTGGCGCAACGACGGCGAGGGCATGGGATCGGCCGTCGGCCGCAATGTCTGGCTGACAGTGACGCGCTTCGCGCCGGCCTGCGTTCATGCCGACACGCGCAAGGTGCTGACCGACTCGGCCCGCACCACCATCATGTTGATGTTCATCATCGCCAATGCGCTGCTGTTCGCCCATGTGCTGACGTCCGAGCGCATTCCGCAGGCGTTGACGGAGTGGATGATCGACGCGGGCTTCAACTGGTGGACCTTCCTGCTCGCGGTCAACATCCTGCTGCTCATCGGCGGGCAGTTCATGGAGCCTTCGGGCCTGCTGCTGATCGTGGCGCCGGTTGTGTTCCCGATCGCCATCGAGCTCGGCGTCGACCCGATCCATCTCGGCATCATCATGGTCGTGAACATGGAGATCGGCATGATCACGCCGCCCATCGGGCTCAACCTGTTCGTGACGTCGGGCATCACCGGCATGTCGCTGGTCCAGGTCATCCGTGCCGCGTTGCCATGGGTGATGATCCTGTTCGTGTTCTTGATCCTGGTGACCTACGTGCCGGCGATCTCGACACTGCTGCCCAACGCACTGATGGGACCCGAGACCGTCAACTAGGGAAAGCCTTCGTCCGACCGACGGCCTCGAGGCCGTCGGTCGGACGTCGATCGTAGGGAGGTTTTTTCGATGAAGAGGCTATGGAGAGATTTCGTCTCACGCGGCCTATCGACAGGCCGCTGGCTTAAGACCTGCCGCTGGGGACTCTGCCTTGCAGCAGTCGCCCTGCCCCTGCAACAGGCCAGCGCGGAGCCGATCGTCATCCGCTTCTCCCATGTCGTCGGCCCGAACACGCCGAAGGGGATCGGCGCTCAGCGCTTCAAGGCGCTTGTGGAGCAGAAGCTGCCCGGCAAGGTCCGCGTCGAGATCTACGGAGGCGGCAGTCGCTTCAATGACGAGCAGGCGATCCTGGCGCTGCTCTTCGGCGAGATCGAGCTGGCCGCCCCGTCATTCTCGAAGTTCCGGGCCGTCTCGAACGAGCTGATGATTTTCGACGTCCCCTTCCTGTTCAAGGACCGGGATGCCTTGAAGCGCTTCCAGGCCGGGCGCTCCGGCCAACGGCTCCTCGACTCGATGCTCGATCGCGGTCTGAAAGGGCTGGCCTATTGGGACAACGGGCCCCGCGTGATCGCCACGAAACGGCCTGTCAAGGCGCCCGGCGATCTGAGAGGCCTGACGTTTCGTATCGAGCCCTCGGCCGTCATCGAGCGGCAGTACAGGTCGCTGAGGGTCGTGCCCATCACCATGCCGTTCAGCCGGGTCCGTGACGCGGCCCGCTCGGGGCTCATCTCGGGTCAGGAGAACGCCTGGTCGAACATCCTTTCCAAGGGGCTGCACGAGTTCCATCCCCATTTCGCCGAAGTGGGCCATACATTCCTGGGCTACATGCTGGTGACCAGCACAGCCTTTTGGGACGGCCTGCCGTCGGACGTGCGCGGCGAGCTGGAAAAGATCCTCGGCCAGGTCACCGAGGAGGTAAACAAGCTTGCGCTCGAAAAGCATACGCAATCCCGATCCAAGGTTCTGGAAAGCGGAAAGGCACAGGTCTTCACGCCGACGGATGCGCAGCGTGCCGCCTGGGAAGAGGCGCTTGCACCCGTGCGAGAGGCATTCGCGGATCGGATCGGCCGCCAGTTGCTGAACGATGCCGTGGGGAACTGAAGCTCGCCGCATAGGCGCGGTGTCGAAGGGTTGACAGGGCGGGGCCTGTTGGCGTTTGCCATTCTCGAACGGCCGCAGGCCCCAACTGCAAGCGGAGACGGCAACCCGCATGAGCGAGACATCCGACACACCGAGCGGCGAGCTGACGACCCGCACGCTCACCATGCCCGGCGATGCCAATCCCAGTGGCGATATCTTCGGCGGCTGGGTGCTCTCGCAGATGGACATCGCCGGCGGCATCGCAGCCGGTCAGCGGGCCATGGGGCGCGTGGCCACGGTCGCCATCGACGCCATGACCTTCATCCGGCCGGTCTATGTGGGCGATGTGCTCTGCGTTTACGCCAAGGTCGTGCGCGAGGGGCGCACCTCGCTGGCGCTCGAGCTCGAGGCCTGGGCACTGCGCGGCCGGATCGGCGAGCGGGTGAAGGTGACCGAAGGCGTCTTCACCTTCGTCGCCATCGACGACGAGGGCAAGCCGCGGCCGCTGCCGGAAACCGGAGAGCCCCTGCCAGGTTAGCGTCCGAGGGGTGCATGGGCCGTCGCGGCACGGTTCGCCAGCGTCTTACCGCTCGGCGACATATTGAGCGACAATGCTCGCGAGCGACGAGTCGGACGGGAAGCCGAGAGTTTCCTCAGCAGGTGTCTCGATGTGCGCCGGCCAGGTTCCGACAATGCGCTCGATGGACTCGTCTCGCTGCCAGTCGATCAGCGATGCGTCGCCGCCCTGGGCCACCAGCGCGTCCACCATCTCCCGCACCGTAACGCCGAGACCGGGCAGGTTGAAGGTGCGCCAGCCGGACAAAGCGTCGGCGGCAAGATCGTGGGCATGCATCAGCCCGTCGACAGCGGCGCCCGGCGAGGCAACCCAAATCTGCAGGTTATCGGAGACGGGGCAGATCGCCCGTTCGCCATTCAAGGGCTCGCGCAGGATCGAGCTGGCGAAAGACGAGGCCGCCCGGTTGGGCCGTCCGGGCCGCACGATGATGGTCGGCAGGCGGACGGCACGGCCGTCGACAAAGCCCTTGCGCGTGTAGTCGTTGATCAGCAGCTCGCAGATCGCCTTTTGCGCACCGTAGGAGTTGAGCGGGCGGTTCGCCGTCTCGCCGTCCACGGTCCCGCCCGAGCCGCCGAAGGCCGCCACCGAGCTGACGAACACGAGCCTGGGGCAGGTTCCGATCTCGCGGCAGCGCTCCAGGATCAGCCGGGTCGCGTCCAGATTGACGGCCATGCCGAGATCGAAGTCCGCCTCCGCCGCGGCACTGACGACGGCCGCGAGGTGAAACACCGACCGCGTCTCGGGCGTGACCGCCTCCGCGACGACGTTGGCATCGCAGACGTCGCCGGTGGCGACGACGAACGGCGCGCCTTCGAGCGGCGCGGCGACCTGATCCAGCAGCACGATCCCGCTCGGCTGCCGCCGTTCACCGGAGCCGCCCGCGACGAGGCCCCTTTCACAGATGGCCGCGGCAAGCCTTTGGCCAAGGAAGCCCGCGGCCCCCGTTATCACAACGCGCATGTTTAACCTCTCGACTTGATCGGTGCCGCCCTAGCCGGCCATCCGAACGAGTTTCCGTGATTGCCTCCTGACGTGCAATGGGATGGCCCATGCGCCATGTCCGCTGGCCAGCCGCGATAGGTCTGGGTAGTCTTCGACTGATAACCGTCCGA
>JAKSBI010000336.1 GCA_022361215.1 Hyphomicrobiales bacterium
CGGGCAACTTGGACGACTGAAAAGTGGACAAAGCTGCCAACCAATACATCTGTGCAAACGTCCGCATTGTCGATTACGGCTTGGATCCACCTCACAAATGGCAGGCTTGTTGGCCTTCGTTCAATATTCATCTAAGAGCGACTTGAAGTGAAAAATACTGAGGAAATGACCGTGAAGCGTATCCTTTTGACTGGCGCAATGGGGCGCATTGGGCAAAAAGTTTTTCAAAACTGCCAAGATGACTACGAATTCACTCTTGCGGACATCGCACCGTGCCGGGAGGCCATTTCCTCCCCTCACCAAAGCGTGCTCGCGGATTTGTCAGACCCCGAAGGGCTGGCTGACTTGTGTGAAGGCATGGATGCGGTTGTTCACCTCGCGGGTGTGCCTGATCCCACAGCCGAGTTTGACGCCTTGCTGCCTGCGAACATCCTTGCAACGACGAACCTGATGAAAGCCGCGCATGACGCCGGATGCCCTCGTTTCGTGTTTGCCAGTAGCGCACAAACGATTGAGGGTTACCCTGTGGATCGTCAGATTGTCTCGGGCATGGCTGTCGCCCCAGCAAACCTATACGGCGTGACCAAATGCTACGGCGAGGCGCTGTGCTCTTACTATGCTACTCAAAAAGGCATGTCCTGTGTTGCCTTGCGCATCGGTGCGTTTGAGCCAGTCGAAGGACACGAGCTTGCCAATGCTCGCGATCTGAGCGCTTGGCTCAGCCACCGAGATGCGGTCCACCTCATTGTTCGCTCAATCGAAGCCGATGTGGACGGATTGTTCATTGGCCATGGCATATCGAATAACCGATTCAAGCGCCTTGATCTGACGGAGACAAAGCGGGTGCTCGGCTATGCTCCGCAGGACGATGCGTTCGTGACATTTGCCCTGCCGATCGTGTGACGCGGATTAAGGCAGACTTTTCGGACATTCGTTCAGTTTGCGGAATCCGGAAAGAAGGACTCTGTGCGGTCATAGAAGCGCCTGTCGGAAACGGCCGCTCCCGGGCTTGGGCCGCCCTTCGAGGGCGCCGCCGGCGGAACCCTCGAACTACCGGTTCCGGTGCCGTTCACGGGGCGTTCCGATTGCGACCAAAGACCCGGTCGCTGCGGCGTTCCGGCCTTGTTGCAAGCCCTCAGGCCATGTGATAGAGCATGCGCGAATTTGGGGGGCTGACGCGTGTCCCGACGCCCCCCGGCACGACG
>JAKSBI010000424.1 GCA_022361215.1 Hyphomicrobiales bacterium
GCGCGTCCAGGCCTTCGTCTCGCCCTGTACCGAGGAAAGCGACTATTACTGTATCCGCATAGTCGACATCTCCGGCGATGTCGACGTGGATGCCAGGCTCATGGTGCTCGACCACCTGGCCCACGGCATGAATGTGCGCGACCGGCCCGATACGTTTCTGAGCTCCTATGCGGAGCTGACCGACGCGCTGGCTCGCGCCCATGCCTCCGAGCGGGGCGGGCTGAGCGCCTTCTTCGTCGGCGGCGGGGCCTATACGCTGCCAAGGGCCTGGGTGGCCCGTCCGGGCAAGCGGGTGACGGTGGCCGAGATCGATCCCGCCGTCACGCGGCTGGCGCGCCAGCGTATGTGGCTGGAGGCGTCGCCGCGCCTCAGGGTGGTCCATAGAGACGCGCGCCGTGTCCTGCGAGAGACGCAGGAGAGCTATGACGTCATTGTCGGCGACGCCTTTCACGACATCGCCGTTCCGCAGCATCTCGTGACGCGTGAGTTCTTCGAACTCGTGCACGCGCGGCTTCGCCCGGGCGGCATCTACATCATGAACGTGGTGGACCGGCTGGAGGCGCCCCGCCTTGCCCTGTCGGTCCTGCGAACGCTGCAGACGACGTTCCCCGTCGCCGAGATCTGGCTGGACGATGAGCAGGCCGTGACCGGCGGCCGCACCACCTTTGTCCTCGTCGCCGGAACGAAGCCGACGCAGGCAGAGGTCCACCGCTCGTCGGCTTTCGACAAACGGGTTTGGCGCCGCTGGCCGCAGGATTTCATCTCCCGCCTCGAGCGACGCCACCCGCCTCTTGTGCTGAGCGACGATTTCGCGCCGGTCGATCGGCTTCTCGGCGAATGAGGTGGACGCGCAGGCCGGTAGCGAGAAGGGGATGATGCAGCGCAAAATCCTCTGTTGCCGGAACTATGGTTTCTGCCGCCCCCATAGCTGCCGGCGGGCTTAACACCTGATTAACCGTGCTGCTAAAGTTGGCCTGCCGATTGCAATTTATCGCGCCGTGGGCCCGGCATTAGGGTCTTATTGCCTAAAATTGGTCATTATTGCAGTGCGGTATCCGCGCCCTTCGCATTGCAAGCAAGTCGAATCTTGAGGTTTGAAGATGCGAGCACTGGTTTTTGCAACGGTCGTCCTGCTCTCCGGACTCGCGGCCGCAAGCGCCGAGCCCGGCTCACTGGCCGGGAAGGAGCTGCGCAAGGCCGTCAGCGGCCGGACGGTCTATCTGAAGACCGGCTGGGGCGTGGAGCTGCCGATTGCCTATCGGTCGAATGGCACCATGACGGGCCGCCTGAAGGCCTTTGCCGCTGCCATGGCCGGCGGAAACGGCCAGACCGATCGCGGCAAGTGGTGGATCTCCAAGGATCAGCTTTGCCAGCGCTGGCAACACTGGCTCGACGGCAAGGCCTATTGCTACAAGCTCGCCCGCAAGGACGGGACGGTCCGCTGGACCCGCAATGACGGCCGAAGCGGCACTGCGCGCATCGGGGGCTGATCTGCCGCTTTCCATTTCTCTGCGAACACGCCGTATCGGCTAAAGACACCGAAACCTCCCGCTGCAGTCCGGTAGACGCGGGGGGCGCCACCCTGGGGCAGGCGTTGCCCGGCGGTCAGGTTACGGAAATGACGGTCGCGCCAGCGGCTGTGGCCAGCCGCTGCGGAGCCACGGGGAAGACGCTGTTCGGTGTTCCCGCGGCGGCCCAGACCCGGTCGTGCGCCAGCAGATCGGCATCCATGAAGGTCTTCAGCGGCTCGGCGTGGCCGAGAGGCGGGATGCCCCCGATCGCATAGCCCGTGACGGACCGCACATCGTCGGCGTCGGGCCGCACCAGTGCCTCGCCGATCGCCGCTGCGACGCCCGCCTCGTCGACCCGGTTCGCGCCGGAGACCAGCAGCAGATAGGGCGCGGCGCTCGTCGCACCGCGGAACACCAGCGACTTGACGATCTGCGCCACGCCGCAGCCGCAGGCTGCCGCGGCCTCCGCTGCCGTGCGCGTGCTCTCCGCCATGGTCACGACCTCCACGGTCAGTCCCTGCTGCGCCGCGGCGTCGCGGAACCTCTGGCTCGCGTCTTTCTCTTCCGTCATCGATGGGTTGCGCTGTCCTGCTGAGGTCCGAAGCATTGGCTTACAGGACGGGCCGCAGCCTGGCCAGCCTCGGGCGCGACCTCATGGCCGCCGACAAGCTCCAACGGGCGGTCAGGCCGCGCAGGCGCCGGCGTTGCGCGCCTGCGAGAGCTGCATCACCCGCCGCGCGTTGCGTCGGGTCAGCCGTTGATAGAGCTGCACCAGCGAGAGCACCTGATGCAGATCGGAGGCGACCGCCGTCATGGGCGACATGATGATGGCTTTGAATGCCTCCACGGAGATGTCGGCGGCCCGGCAGGCGATGGCCAGTATCTGGCCGGTATCGTCGGTGAGCGCCCGGTGGGTCGCGGTCACGTCCAGCCCCGTCAGTTGCGACACGGCATGGAAGAACTCGATCGGGCGGTTCTGCAGTGCAAAGCGCAGGAGCACGGCCTCGTTCAGGCCGCCGCTCTCCGCCAGTCTCTCGATGCGAAGCTGGACTTGGCTCTTGCCCTTGTTCCTGATCTTCTTCCGCAGCGATCCGATGACCTGATCGAGCTTGCGGTTGTCCGCTTCGGTGAGCTTGGATTGCACGGAGCGCCGGATTTTGCAGGAGACGTGGTCGAGCAGGCCGAGCAGGACATCCTTGGGAACGTCGTCGCGCTCGATCAGCGCCTTCTGGAGGCCGGTGTTGTCCTTGGCGCGCTCGCCCACGCAGCTGAAGCTGGCAGCGTTGAGCTTCGCTGTATCGTTGCGCAGAAGGCTTGCGACGACGCCGTCGTCGCCGAGGTCGACCAGCACCGCCGCCAGCCTTGCACCGATGTCCATCCGCCGGGTGATGGCCAGAAGGTGGGAGCGGCCGCGGCTGAAGGCGATGCGGACGAGATCGTCCTCGGTCAGCACCGGGCTCTGCTCGAGCACTGGGCGCGCGACAGGGATCTCGTCTTCGGCCAGTCGAAGGATCAGCTCCCGGGGCGCATGCAACTCGGCCGCGATGCGGCGCGCGAGCTCCTCCCGGACGTGGCGCTCCAGATCGTAGGCCAGTTGCTCCATGATGGCGCCGAACTGGCCCTTCTGGCCCGCGCTGTAGATGGAGGGGGCGGTCAGGAACACGTCCGTGATGCCGCGCAGCAGGTCGTGCCGGCGCTCGACATCGGTATCGTGAGCCAGCTCGGCAAGCTGCCGGAGGTGGGGTAGGGGATCCGTCTTGTCTGTCGCCACGTACGACCTCGTCTCGACACATCGCCCCCGAGCCGCAAACGCGGTATCCGCTGACGGCGCGGCCTCCTGCTATCGGGAGGATTGATCTCTATGCGCCCTCGCGGGACAAGCCTGCGTCGGGCCGAAGCGCGCGTCCGCGTGAACCTTGCGGGTTCTCCCGATCTACAGCACGGGTGCTAAGAATCGCGGAATCGAAAGGCTCAAATTTTACGCAGTTCCAAGGGTTTTTCGGGAGACGGAGGGGGCTGCCCCCTAACGGCGCGCGGAGGCCGACGAACGCGCCCTATCGGATGATCGTGTCCGTCATGAAGGTACCCTTTTTCTCCGGCAGACTTGATCCGGCAAGAGGGGATGAGCCGTCGCGGCAAGGCGGACCCGGATCTGCCCCACGCAGATGACGGCATCCCGATGCGGTGTGCCGGCCTCGGCCTGCCGGCACGGATGCAAGCCGTCAGCGGCCCGGCAAACCCGAAGCTTCGACCATGCACTTCAACGCCAGTTACAGAACCAACAGCATTTGTGCCGCCACGCTCTGCGTGCTGCTCACGGTGAGCGACGGCGAAACCATCCGATGCGGCGGCGAGCGCATTCGCCTCATGGGCATCGATACGCCCAATATCGAGCTCGCCCGGTGCGAGCGCGAGTGGCGCCTCGGAATGAAGGCGAAGGGCCGGTTGGAGCAGCTTCTGTCGTCCGGCGGCGTGCAGATCCGCCGGCAGACCATAAGACGGGGCAACTGGGCGCTCGCCCGCGTCTTTGTGAACGGCGAGGACGTCGCCGCGACCCTGATCCGCGAAGGCCTCGGCCGGCCCTATCGCACCGGCAGGCGCGGGAGCTGGTGCCGGTAGCATCTGCGCTCGCCCGCCCTAACACTCGCTGTATCGAGAGGCGCTGCCGGTCGATGCGGAGCAGGCGAGGTCCGCCTTCCCGCGCGAAGCCCATTGCCTCCGCCCGACCTCGTCCGGTCCGGCAACCTAATACCGTAACACCGTTGTTAAGAAGCTGTCACACCTTGCAAAGTGTTGCGGGGATCGTGAGTCCCATGCATGCATTGCAGCTTGAGAGGGCGGATCGGAATGAGCACGGAAGAGCGCAATTCGAGAGAGCAGGGCTGGGTCGAGGCGGAGCTCGAGGACAGCTTCGACGAAGAGCTCGAAATGGAGATCGACGACGAGCGCGTCGACAAAGAGCTCCGCGCGATCACCGATCTCAAGCATGTGTCGGCCATCGACCGGCGCACCTATTTCCGCGAGCTGCTCAAGCTGCAGGCCCAGCTCGTGGAGCTGCAGGACTGGGTCGTGCACACGGGCTACAAGCTCGTGGTGATCTTCGAGGGGCGCGACGCGGCGGGCAAGGGCGGCGTCATCAAGCGCATCACCCAGCGCCTGAACCCGCGGGTTTGCCGCGTGGTTGCGCTCCCGGCGCCGACCGAGCGCGAGAAGACTCAGTGGTACTTCCAGCGCTACGTGCCGCATCTGCCGGCCGGCGGCGAGATCGTGCTCTTCGACCGGTCCTGGTATAATCGCGCCGGCGTCGAGCGGGTCATGGGCTTCGCGACACCCGAGCAGGTCGACGAGTTCTTCAACGACGTGCCCGAGTTCGAGCGCATGCTGGTGCGCTCGGGCATCAAGCTGATCAAATACTGGTTCTCGATCACGGACCAGGAGCAGCAGCTGCGCTTCCTGATGCGCGTCCACGACCCGATCAAGCAGTGGAAGCTGAGCCCGATGGACCTGGAGTCGCGCGTGCGCTGGGAGCACTATACCAAGGTGAAGGAGGAGATGCTCGAGCGCACCAACATCCCCGAGGCGCCCTGGTACATCGTCGAGGGCAACGACAAGAAATGTGCCCGGCTGAACTGCATTCACCATCTCCTGGAGCAGATCCCCTACGGAGAGGTGCCCCACGACCCGATCACCTTGCCGGACCGCGTCTTCAATCCGGACTACGAGCGCAAGGTGCTGCCGAAGGAGCTGTACGTCAAAGAGATCTACTGAGCGGTGCCAGCTCATTCCGGTTAGGACCGGATGTCCACCCAGGACATGCGCGCATCGACCGCCATCAACCCCACAGCGGCCGGCTTGTCGCTGCTTCGGAGTCAGAATGCAAGAACGCAGCCACCAGACTGGGATTGCCATACTTGTCGGCGGGCTGATCTGCGGTGTCGCTGCGACCTCATCGGCGATGCCGTCGCCGGTCGACGCCGTGTTCGAGGGGATCAGCGAGCGGCTTGCCCTTATGAAGGACGTGGCCGCGTGGAAACATGCCAAGGGCGTTGCTGTCGAAGACCGGGCCCGCGAGGCCGTGGTGCTGGACAAGGCCACGGCAAGAGCCGCCGCCCTCGGCATCGACGCGGCGACCGCGCGGCCCTTCTTCAGGGCTCAGATCGAAGCTGCCAAGGATATCCAGCGCTGTTGGATCGCCCGATGGAAGGCTGCTGTTGTCGCGCCGCCGGAGAGCGCCCCCGATCTGCAGACGGAAATCCGTCCGAGGCTCCTGGCACTCGACCGTGCCTTGCTTGGCAGCATCAAGGTAGTGCTGGACATGGGCTTTGCGTTCGACGAGAGGCACGCGGCCGATTTTGCCGAGGCGGCCGATACCGAGTGCCTGTCCGTCGCGAAGCGCGACGCTGTTTACGAAAGGCTCTCCCGCCTGCGTCTCATCGAGTAGCGGACGTGTCCTCCGATCGGCCGGCTCGCTTTTCATTGGCATTGGCGTGGGCGTTGCCATGTGTCTGCTTCCAGCGCCATTGCAGATAGGCGATCCACATCGCCGATACGACGATGGCGCCAATCGTCAGCCCAAAGCCCATCGTTCCGCAGTCGTCGTGGCAGATGATCATCCCTCGTTCCTCATCGGTTCAGAGCCTGAACACGATCCATGGGATGATCTGCCTTCAGCTATCGGCCTGTGTCGATTCCGCTTTCTGCCGCGCTTTGCCGCCACGCGGACGAGATCCCGGCCTGGTTCCGGCTTGTCGCTGTCGAGCTCCCGCCACGCCGCGCCTCGCGGCTATCGAATGACGGGAGTCCATTGGCGGGTAAGCTGCTGCTTTTTTGGCTCGGCCGCAGTCGAGCGCCTTTGATTTTCAACGATCAGGGCAATCGTCCATATGGTCGGACAGGCATTCGGAATGATCGCGCAAGACTTCGAGAACACGGCAATCTGATCTCTTTCCGCCAGTGCATTGACGGAGCATGCGTCGGAGTTCGCTTCGCAAAGCCTCCAATCGTGCGATGCGCTGTTCGACCTGCCGCAATTGCCTGTGTGCGATGCGATCGACCTCGTCGCAATCGCGCTCTGGGTTGTCCGCGAGGTCCAGAAGCTCGCGAATGGCGTCAAGCGAGAACCCCAATTGCCGCGCATGGCGAACGAACGACAGCCGGTCGAGATCGGCTTCGCTGTAGCGCCGCTGCCCCCCCTCTGTCCGGCTAGGCTCCGGCATCAGGCCGATCTGCTCGTAGTAGCGGATCGTCGGGACCTTGGTACCGGTCTCTCGAGAGAGCATGCCGATCGTCAACACGGGCGTCTTCCTCGTTGGCGGTGTGCGGCCCGGATCGCTGAAGCCATGCGCAGCCCCGGCACCTATGGGATTGGGAGGGTCAAGAAGGTCGCTTGAACCTCTAGCTGCTAGAGGATGTAGGAGTCCGTCCATCGGGAATCAAGGATCGAAACTCCGTGGCGTCGACAGTCGTCCGTTTGGAAAAAACAGACGAAGGCCCCTCTTGAATCTCTAGTCGCTAGAGGCTCTATGTTTCGACCGAATGGACGCAGGGGTCACATGGACAAGGCAGATCACACCATCGGAACACTGACGGCATCCAAGGGGTGCTGCGATGGCTTCACTGTGCCGGGCGGCAACCAGTCGCTGGCGGTGGAGGCGCAGCTGACTTCGTCCTGTTGCGGCGTCGCAAGCAGCGGATCGGCAACCACCGCCAGCGCGACACGCCTTAGGATGGACTGGCTGCTCGTGGGATCCGGGCTGACGATCAGTGTCGCCTATCTGGCCTCTTTCATGCTGGACCACAACGCCCCTTGGGGGCTCGGTGAGTTCAGCCATGCCATTCGCGACATGATGAACCTCATGTGGTGGGGGATCTTGTTGGGCATGGTGGCTGTCGGGCTTATCGACCGGGTGCCGCGCGAATTCGTCATAGGAATCATCGGTCGCGATCAGGGCGCAAAGAGCCTTCTGAGAGCCGTGGTGGCGGGCGTTGTCCTGGATCTTTGCAACCACGGCATCCTCATGGTGGGCGCGAAGCTCTACGAGCGCGGCGCCAGCTTGGGGCAAGTGTTTGCCTTCCTCATCGCCTCGCCCTGGAACTCGCTCTCCCTGACCATCATCATCGGCGTCACAATGGGATGGGGCTGGATGCTGGTTTTCATCGTCGCGTCGCTGCTGATCGCCTTCGCGACGGGGCTCGTCGTCGAGGCGCTCGAGCGGGCGGGCAGGGTGAGGCGGAACGAAAACCGCGCGGACCTGCCGGAGGACTTCCATGTCTGGCGCGAAGCGAAGGCGGGCTTGAAAGCGCAACGTTACGATTTGGCGCTTGTGCAGGATGTCGCACGCCGCTCGGTCACGGCCAGCCGGATCGTGCTGCGCTGGCTGTTTTTCGGCGTCGTCCTGGCAGCCCTGATCCAGGCCACGGTGCCGACTGCAATCTTTGCGGCGTGGTTTGGTGCCACCGTCCTGGGGCTGCTGACGACTCTTCTGGCCGCAACGGTCATCGAAGTGTGCTCCGAAGGCTCCGTGCCAATCGCCGCGGACCTGATGAACCGAGCTTCAGCCCCTGGCAATGCCTTCACGTTCCTGATGGCGGGTGTTGCCACCGACTACACGGAAGTGTTGGTGCTGAAAGAGGTGACGGGCCGGTTGAAAGCGGCGCTGCTCCTGCCCCTGCTCACCGTACCTCAGGTGATCGCCATCGGATTGATCTTGAATGGTACGGGGTGATGTAACACCCCGAAAAGGCGTGTTCTTGCATACGGTGCTTCGAAGCTGGTCTACGACCATGCCACCCTGAGGTAGAACATGACCCCCGCGCGAAAAACCACCCAGCTGTGCGGTTAAAGTACGCTTGAGCACTACGCCCTTGATTGGCCTGTGCCGGCCGTTGAGGGTGGTTTCGCATCAAGCAATGACTCGACACAGACACTTGAGAGGCATTCGTGAAAATCATAAAAATTTCAGCAGGTGATAAAGAAAAAATCGACACAATCGTGCAGATTCTAAGTCGATTTTCTACAGATAAAGGATTTCCATTCTCGCCAAGCGATATCTGCCTAGCATTAACTGAGGGGGAAGTTGTATTCGGAGGTCTGATTGCAGAGGTGAATTGGGACTGGATCTATATCAAGATAATGGCGATTGAGCCTAGGGCTCAACGTAGAGGCTACGGTAAAGAGCTGATCAAAGCAGTCGAGGAGTTCGGACGAAAAGAGAACCTGGTA
>JAKSBI010000352.1 GCA_022361215.1 Hyphomicrobiales bacterium
AAGACTTCCTTCTCGGAATAGACCGAATGCACCATCAGGTGCAGCAATCGGGCGACCTCGGCCTGAAACGTGAAGTCGGTCTCTTTCGACGTCGCCTTCGTTTTCGCCGTGGCTGTTTCGTTGCTCTCGCTCGTCATCGCTCACACTCGCTCGACCGCGTCAGATCGACGGACAATCGGACGGTGTTTGCAACCAAATCGCGGGTGGATTCAAGCGAAAAGAAAACGGGCCGGGAAAACCCGGCCCGTTCAGTGTTCGAACTTGGGATAGAACGGACACTAGGATAAAGGTGGCCCGGTCCAAAGAGAAGACCCCGGGGGGGCTGGGGGGCTGAGATTCCGAAGCCTCTACCAGGACCGGGCCGAGAGGCAACGATGTGTATGATACGCCGGTTTGAGGCAGTGCCGGGGCCGAATCAAGGCAACACTTTGATTTATATTTCGAATTGTTACAAAATGTGCGCCACAATTCGGGATTTCGGCGGTCCGGAAGTTTGGGCGAATCCAATGGCTTGAGATAACGTGTAAAAGTAGCAAATTACACGTAGGGATTGTCATATTCTGAATTTTCGCCGCGGATGCCCCCCAACTGTGGCGGCCGCAGCGGTGGAATCCGGGGTCGAATCCGCGCCATCCGAACGGCAGAGTCGCGCGACTCACGGGGCCGTAACTTGCCATCGCCCCTGCGGACGGTCATCATAGAAGGCTCACTCTGCAAAAGGAGGCGCCATGAGCGAAAGCGAACCCATAGCGTTCCATCGGGCCCACGTCCCGGGCGGCACACCGTCTGCGGCGCGGGCCAAGGCAGGACCCCGGCGGCCTGCGCATATCTCCTTCGACCGCCGCGAGCTCTCTCAGATCCTCAATATCTACGGCCGCAAGGTCGCAGCCGGCGAATGGCGCGACTACGCCATCGACATGCTGCGCGAGAAGGCCGTGTTCTCGGTCTTCCGCCGGTCCTCCGAGGTCCCGCTCTACCGGATCGAGAAGAACCCGCGCCTCGCCCGCAGGCAGGGCGCCTACAGCGTCATCACCGCCACCGGGCTGATCGTAAAGCGCGGCCACGATCTCGGCCGGGTTCTGCGCGTGCTGGACCGCCGTTTGGAGCTGGTGGAGATCTAAAGCATGTCTCCCGAAAGTGGATACCGGTTTCGGGACAAAAGACATGCTTCAACAAAGAACTAGGCGTCTTCAGGCGGCGTGGCGCTGCCGGAACCGAGCGTGCGCTGCATCAGCACGCTGTCGAGCCAGCCGCCATGCTTGCGGCCGACGCCGCGCAGCGTCCCGATGACGTCGAAGCCGACGGCGCGGTGAAGCTCGATGGAGGCGCGGTGCTCCGAGCCGCCGACGATGGCGATCATCTGCCGGAAGCCGCGGGCCTCGGCCGCCTCGACCAGCCGCTCCAGCAGCCGGCGCCCGACGCCCCGGCGCTGCTGCTCGGGCGCGATATAGACGGCGCATTCCACGGTGAAGCGATAGCCGGGCCGCGCGCGATAGGGGCCCGCATAGGCGTAGCCGGCGACGGCCTCCCCGTCCGCCGCGACGATATAGGGATAGCCGCCGTCGACGAGCGCCTGCCAGCGCCGCACCATCTCCCGCTCGTCCGGCGCCTCCAGCTCGAAGGACGCGGTCCCGTTCTCGACCCAATGGCCGTAGATCGCGGAAATCCGCGCCATGTCGGCCCGCACCGCCGTCCGGATCGTGATCTGCCCCATGGGCCTGTTTTTCACAAGGCTGGACATCTGCGATTGGGCCTCCTCTAGAGGAAGGGCGGCGCCCGGCCAAGAGCCGTTCGCCAATGGAAAACGGGCCCCGGCCGATGCCGGAGCCCGTCTCGGAGAGTCGAACCTGTTTTGCGGCTACTCGCGATTGCCGAACAGCGAGAGCAGCATGATGAACAGGTTGATGAAGTCGAGATAGAGGCTGAGCGCGCCCATGATGGCCTTGCGGCCGGCCACGGCGGCGCTGTCGCCCACGTAGTACATCTCCTTGATGCGCTGGGTGTCGTAGGCGGTCAGGCCCGCGAACACCAGCACGCCGATCACGGAGATGGCGAACTGCAGCGCCGAGGAGGCCAGGAAGATGTTCACGACCATGGCGATGATGATGCCGATCAGGCCCATGATCAGGAACGAGCCCCAGCCCGACAGGTCCTTCTTGGTGGTGTAGCCGTAGAGGCTCAGTCCGCCGAAGGCCGCCGCCGAGATGAAGAACACGCGGGCGATGGAGTCGTGGGCGTAGACCATGAAGATCGAGGCGAGCGAGAGGCCCATGAGCGCCGCAAAGGCCCAGAAGGCCAGTTGCGCGCCGGCCATGCTCATGCGCGAGATCCGGGCCGACAGCAGGAAGACCATGCCGATCGGCGCCAGGAAGATCACCCACTTGAGCGGGCTGTTGAAGATGAGCGCACCGAAGGGCGTCAAGGTCGCGGCGCCGGTCGCGGTCTGCGTCACGGCCATCATGAAGGTGACATAGGCGACCACGCCGGTGATCGCGACGCCCGCCCCCATGTAGTTGTAGACGCGGATCATATAGGCGCGCAGACCCTCGTCTATCGCGTGCGCATCGGCATGCGTCCCGGTCTGAACGCGCGCGTAACCTTGATTTTCAAAGTCCGCCATTACTTGCAATCCTTTCAGCTAGAGTTCCCAGGTCGGCGTTTTGGACACATCTGCGCGTAATATGGTGAGCCTCGACTTTGGTTGCAAGCGGGTCTCGCCCCCTTTTTTCGGCCGATTTCGCGCTGGTTAACCCGCGCCTACCCGCTGCGTCGCCCATTTAGCCGCCCCGCAGATAGGGCACGGGCCTGACGCCCAGGACCCGCCAGGTTCCGGCGGCTCCGAAGGCCAGCACCAGGAGCGCGGCCAGGCCGACCGCCTGCAACGCCGCCGGCAGCGAGAAGGTAAACGCGCTTTTCATCGCCAATGTGACGACCAGATAGGCGGCGAGCGTGCCGAGGCCGAGCGCCGCCACGCCCGCCACCGTGGCGAGCACAGCATATTCGGCGAAGTGGGCGGCCACGATCTGACGGCGTGTCGCGCCCAAGGTCTTGAAGATGACCGCGTCGCGAATGCGCCGGCGATGGGAGGTGGCGAGCGCGCCGGCCAGCACGATGGCGCCGACGATCAGCGTCAGGCCGCCCGCCGCCTGCACCGCCAGCATGACCTGCCCGACGATGCCCCGGAAGGCATCGATGGCGTCGCGCACGCGGATGGCGGTGGCGTTCGGGAACGCCTCCGCCAGGGTCTGGACCAGCCGGCCCTCGCGCTCGCTGGAGACCTCAGGCGGCAGGGTCAGGGTGGCCAGACGGTTGTAGGGCGCCTTCTCCAGCGCGTTGGGCGAGAACACCAGCACGAAGTTGATGGCCAGCGAATCCCAGTTGACGGTCCTCAGATTGGCGACCTTCGCCTCGAGCGTGCGGCCGAGCACGTTGACCGAGATGCTGTCCCCGATCCCGAGGCCGAAGCCGCGGGCGACCTCCGCCTCGATGGAGACCAGCGGCGGCCCCTCATAGCCCTGCGGCCACCAGCGGCCCTCGACGAGCGTCGAGGCCTCGGGCAGCTTGTCCGCGAAGGTCAGGCCGCGGTCGCCGTTGAGCACCCATTTCACCTCGGGCGGCGCCGTCAGCCGCTCCGCGGGCACGCCCTTCATGGAGACGATGCGGCCGCGCAGCATGGGCGCGTGCTCCAGCCGGGCCTCGGGCACCTGCTCGCGCACGATGGCCGTGAAGCGGTCGGTCTCGCCCTTGCCGATGTCGAGCACGAAATAGCTCGGCGCGTTCTGGGGCAGGCCCGACTCGAACTCCGACACCAGCGAGGCGTTCACCAGCGAGACGGCGGCCAGCAGGCTGAGGCTGGCGCCGAGGGAGAGCGTGACCGTGCGCGCCAGCGCGCCGGGGCCGGCGAGGCTTGCCTGGGCCAGAGCCAGGGCGGGCCGGCGCGCACGCCGCAGGCGGCGGGCCACGCGCTCGACCGCGTAGCCGAGCCCCAGATAGACGACGAAGACGCCGACCAGGCCGAGACAGGCGTAGAAGGCCAGCATGCGCGCCTCGGTGGACAGGATCGCCACGGTGAAGAGGCCGAGGCCACAGAGCGCGCAGGCGACGATATAGACCGCATGCGGCCGCGTGCGCTCGCCCGAGACGGCCTGGCGCCAGAGCAGCGCCGGCTTCAGGTCCCGCGCCACGCCGAGCGGCCAGAGCACGAAGAGAAGCGCCGTCAGAAAGCCGTAGAGCGCCGCCATGGCGAGCGCCCGGGGCGACGGCGCCAGATCGAGCCCCACGGGCAGCGTGTCGCCATAGATGGCGACGACGGCGAGGGGCGCCAGGGCGCCGATGGCGAGGCCGATGACGGTGCCGACGCCGGCCAGCACCAGGATCTGCAGCAGATAGGTGGCGAAGATCGTCCGGCTCGACGCGCCGAGGCACTTGAAGGCGGCGATCACCTTGCGCTTGCGGTCGATATAGGTGGCGATGGCGTTGGCGACGCCGACGCCGCCGACGAGCAGGGTGGTGATGCCGATCAGGGTCAGGAACTGCGCGAAGCGCTCCACGGCCTGGCGCACGTTGGGTGACGGGTTGGAGCGGTCGCGCACGGCAAAGCCGCCCTCGGGAAGCTCGGTCTTCAGCGCCTCCCGGAAGGCATCCAGCTCGCGACGGTTCGTCGGGTCCGACGCGGGCAGGCGCACGCGGTAGTGCCAGCGGATCAGGCTGCCCGGCTGGATCAGCCCGGTGGACTCGAGCGTTTCGAGCGACATCAGCACCCGCGGCCCGAAGGCCGGGCGGCCGGAGAGTCGGTCCGGCTCGGCGTCGAGCAGCGCCACGATGCGGACCTCGCCGCCGCCGATACGGAAGCTGTCGCCGGGCTTCAGCCCGAGCCGCGACAGCAGCACCTCCTCCACGGCCGCGACGCCGCGTTCATGCAGGAGATCGATGGAGACCGGCGCGCCGTCGGCGCCGCGCAGGGCCACGCTGCCGAACAGCGGGTGCGCCCGGTCGGTCGCCTTGATCTGCACCAGCGCCGGCTTGCCCCTATCGAGGGTGCGGGCCATCGCCCTCAGCGTCGCCACCTCGCTGACGGTGCCGCGGGCTGTGAGGAACCGGCGCTCCGCCTCGGAGGCCTGGCGGTGGATCATGCGTATGGCCACGTCGCCGCCCAGGATCGCCTGGCCCTGGCGCTCCAGCCCGGCCTGTAGCGCGCTGGCGAGGGAGCCGACGCCGGCGATGGCGGCGACGCCCAGCGCGATGCAGGCCACGAAGATGTAAAAGCCGCTGAGCCCAGTCCGCAGCTCGCGAAAGGCCAGCCGGACCACCAGCGGCAGCGGCGGGCTGGCGACGGAGGAGGGCGCACGCCGCGCCGCCTCCACGGTCATGACGCCGTCCCGGCCGGCTCCAGGGCCGGCGCCTCGCCGAGCAGGCCGTCGCGCATGTGCAGCACGCGCTTGCAGCGCGCCGCCAGCCGCTCGTCATGGGTGACCAGCACCAGCGTGGTGCCATGGCGGGTGTGCAGATCGAAGATCAGGTCCATGACCTCGCGGCCGGTGGCGCCGTCCAGATTGCCGGTGGGCTCGTCCGCCAAGAGCAGGCTCGGCCGCGGCGCCATGGCGCGCGCCAGCGCCACGCGCTGCTGCTCGCCGCCGGAAAGCTGCGCCGGGAAATGGTCCTCGCGATGGGCCAGCCCGACGTCGCCGAGCGCCGCCCGGGCCCGCTCGAAAGGCTCCTCGCGGCCCGTGAACTCCAGCGGCAGGGCAACGTTCTCGAGCGCCGTCATGGTCGGCACCAGGTGGAACGACTGAAACACGATGCCGATGGCGTCGCCGCGCATGCGCGCCAGCGCGTCCTCGTCCATCGGCCCGAGGTCGCGGCCGGTCACCACCGCCCGGCCCTCGGTGGCGCGCTCCAGGCCCGCCATGATCATCAGGAGCGTGGTCTTGCCCGACCCGCTCGGGCCGACGATCGCCACGGCCTCGCCGCGCTCGATTGCGAGGCTCACGCCGCGCAGGATCTCGACCGGACCGGCGCGGCTTGGCAAAGTCACACGAATGCCGTCTAAGTCGATAACCTTGGGGCTCGATGCTGCTGTCACCTGCCGATGCTCCGACGCGAACTGAATTCAGGGGAAGTCTTTGCCATGAGTCGATTCCCTATATGGCCTCTCAAACACGGGCGCGCCAGCATTGACCGCCGCCGGGCTTTGCGCCGGCTGGGACGCGCGGCCCTGGCCCTGCTCGCCCTCTCGCTCGCCTCCGACGGGGCGCTGGCGGAGCGCGAGACGGTGATCGTGGCCTTCGGCGACAGCCTGACGGCCGGCTACGGCCTGCCGCCCGGCCAGTCGTTCCCGGCGCAGCTCCAGGCCGCGCTGCGCAAACGCGGCCACAAGGTGCGCGTGGTCAACTCCGGCGTCTCCGGTGATACGGCCGCCGCCGGCCTTTCCCGTCTCGAATGGGCCATGCCGGACGACGCGCAGGCCGTGATCGTCGAGCTCGGCGCCAACGACGCGCTGCGCGGCCTCGACCCCAAGAAAACGTTGGCGGCGCTGGACCGGATCATCGCGACCCTCAAGGACAAGGGCCTGCCGGTGCTGCTCGCCGGCATGGAGGCGCCGCGCAATCTCGGGCCGGAATACACGGCGGCCTTCGGGGCGATCTATCCGACGCTGGCAGAAAAGCATGGCGTGCTGCTCTATCCCTTCTTTCTCGACGGCGTCGCCGCGGTGCCGAAGCTCAACCAGAGCGACGGCATCCACCCCACCGGCCAGGGCATCGCCGTGATCGTGGAGCGCATCGTGCCGAGCGTGGAGAAGCTGATCGAGCAGGTGGCATCCAGACGCAGGACCCAGGGATAATATCCAGAGGTTACGGATCCGTGCCGATCCCCGATCCGTCCGGCGCCGGACTTGACGAATGTGCCGCTTGGTGAGAACGAGAACGCATACAGTCCCCATCTCTATCCGCATGCGCGCCTCGCAACGCTGTCGCACGGCGCCAAACCCTCGCTTCGCCCATGCCTCGACTCTTCTCCGGCCTTGAGATCCCGGCCGCGCTCGGCGAACGGCTCGCCATGCTGCGCGCGGGCCTCAGCGGCGCCCGCTGGATCGACCCCGAGAACTACCATCTGACGCTCCGCTTCATCGGCGACGTGGACGACATCACGGGCCGCGAGTTCGCGGCCCAGCTCGCGCGTATCCGCAGCGACCGCTTCGAGCTCGCCCTGCAAGGGCTCGGCAGCTTCGGCGGGCGCAAGCCCCGCGCGGTCTGGGCCGGCGTGGCGCCGAGCCCGGCGCTGGCCTCGCTGCAGCGCGCCCATGAGCGCGCCGCGCGGTCGGCCGGCCTGCCGCCGGAGGGGCGCAACTTCACGCCGCACGTCACCCTGGCGCGGCTGCGCAACGTCCGGGCGCCGGCGGTGGCTGCCTATCTGGAGGCCAACGGGGCGTTTCAGTCGGCGCCGTTCCCCGTCGACCGGTTCGTTCTCTTGTCCTCGCGCGCCTCCACGGGCGGCGGCCCCTACGTGATCGAGGAGACCTATCCGCTCGGCGACGGCGACGATGCGCTTGCCGAACCCGCCCAGGCAGGCCCGCAAGTCTAAGAACCGTATTTCACCGAGCAGCCATAGGCGCGTGTCGCGGCCGGGCTCACCTTCCGGCCCGCCGCCAGCGCCTTCAGGGCGCTCTTCACGTAGTTCTTGGCGCCTTCCACATCGGCGTAGCGCGCCGAGGGCCGGTCGTCGATCGCGCCCTTGTAGACCAGGGTGCCGGCGGGATCGATGACGAACATGTGGGGCGTGGTGGCGGCCCCGTAGAGCTTGCCGATGGTGCCCTTCGGGTCCAGGATCACGGCGCTCGGCGCGGCGCCGCGGGTCTTGGTCAGCTCGTCGGCCTGGGCCGCCTCCACATAGCCCTGCAGGCCCGGCGCGGAGGAGATGATGGAGAGCCAGACCACGCCGTCGCCGGCCGCCTGCTTTTGCAGCGCCTGCATGTTCTTGGTGCCGTAGTGCTTGCCGACGAACGGACACTCGTGGTTGGTCCACTCCAGAACCACGGTCTTGCCCTTGAAGTCGCCGAGCTTGAGGGTCTTGCCGGCCGTGTCGGCGCCCGTGAACGCGGGCGAGGGCGCACCGATCTTCGGATCGGCCTGGGCGCCGGGAGCCGCCAGGGAGAGCGCCATGCCAAGGGCCGCGGAAACCAGCGCGAGGCGGCCAAGCGTCGTCGCGGGTGAGCTCATGCCATAAGTCTCCTGTTGCTGTGCAGGAGGGTTTTAGACCACGGAACTGTGACGGCAGCCCACAGCCTCCAGGCCATCTCACGCAGTTGTGATGGCTTCGCCGGGCCGGCCGGTCAGACGAAACGGTCTCGCCCGACCAGGGCCTCGAACAGCCCCGCGCTGGCGCTCTCGATCAGGTCGAGCACATAGTCGAAGCCGTCCGCTCCGCCGAAATAGGGATCGGGGACATCCCTTCTCTTGCAGTCGGGCGCGAAGGACAGCAGCAGAAGCGGCTTGTCGCGATGCGCCTCCGGCGCCAGGCGCTGCAGCGCCGTCCGGTTGCTCCGGTCCATGGCGAGCAGCATGTCGAACCGCTCGAAATCGTCCAGCTCGACACGGCGCGCCCGCTGGGCCGAGATATCGATGCCGCGGTCGCGGACCACCTCCTGCGCCCGGCCGTCCGGCGGCTCGCCGACATGCCAGGCGCCGGTGCCCGCGGAATCGATCTGGAACCGCCCCGCGGCCCCGCGGGCGGCGACGAGATGCCGGAACACGCCCTCGGCCATCGGCGAGCGGCAGATGTTGCCGAGACAGACGAACAGAATGCGATGTTCGATCATGACACGAGCCCAAAACCAGGGCATTTCCATCGCATGACGGACATGGCAAAACAAGCCGACAGGGACCGGCGAAGGCATCGAAGGAGCGATCATGGTAGACAAACTCGGCGATGACGAGCGGGCGGCGGCGCTGGCCGGCCTCGACGGCTGGACGGCGGTCGAGGGCCGCGACGCCATCGCCAAGACCTTCACCTTCAAGGACTTCAACGCCGCGTTCGGCTGGATGACCCGCGCGGCCCTGATCGCCGAGGCGATGAACCATCATCCCGAGTGGTTCAACGTCTGGAACCGGGTCGAGGTCACGCTCTCGACCCACGATGTGGGCGGGCTGTCCGCGCTCGACATCGAGCTGGCCAAGCGCATGGACGCGCTGGCCGGCGGATAGCCGGCGCCGTTACTCGAAACCGGTCCACCAGCGCGGCGCGCTCCCGGCCCCCGCCTTGCGGGAGGGCGGCGTGTTGCGGGCGCGCCAGCGCCCGACGGCGGGCCGCTTCGCCGCGGTCTTGGCCGCCGGCGCGGCAACCCCGGCCGTCTCGGTCTGCGCCGCCCGCGCCGCGATCTCGCGCGCCTTGTAGACCTCCCGCGCGGCCTCGCTCCAGGGCTGGGGCCCGCAGCGGCAGCTCTCGTCGTATTCCTTGCGGTAGCGGAAGGCATTGGGCAGCTCGGAATAGGCCTTGCCGGCCAGGTCGCGCATGGTCTCCACGTCGCCGCCCGGATTGGGGTGGACGTAGAGCTTCGCCGGCTTTGCACAACTGCTTTCGCAGCGCTCCCGGTCCCGTTTGAAGCCGCTCCGCGGGGTGGCGAAGGTCATCGGCCAGTAATAGCCGTCGCACATGCGCACACACAGCGTCCGATACGTGCCCGCGCGCCCAGCGCCCCGTTTCGGCGCCACGTCGGCGCGCGGCGCGGCGCCGTGGCTCGGCAGCAGAGGGCCGAACAGCAGGGTGAACAGGCCGCCGGGCGCGTTGGTGCGGATGGTCCGCGCCTGAGCCACCTTCAGGGGCGCGGCCGGCTTGGCCGCGCCGTCCGGCGGGGCAGGGGCGGTCTCGGCGGCGGCGACGCTCAGCCAAAGGGCGACGAACGGGATGGCGCCGAGCAGCGGCAGAATCTGCCGCATCGCGGCCCACCCCTGGCAATTTCTTGCCGGTTGACAGGTCATTTCAGGCAGCCTCAGGTCAAATCCTCCCGAACCGCCGTTAACCATTCAAATGCCGTGCCAGCGCAAACCAAAAGCGGCGCCCCGAAGGACGCCGCTCGAAACGCGGATCGGATATGCGCGGGCTCAGGGCCGCACGTAGGCCCAGCCCTTGCGCTGCAGCTCAAGCAGCTCGACCACGCCCGAGGGCACCTTGGTCGCCTCGCTCATGAGCACGACCTCCTTGCCGGCCTTCTTCGACATGCGCGCATGGGTGTTGCCGCAGGCCACGAAGCTCAGGTTCGGGTATTGCAGCGACATCTTCTCGATGCGGTCCTTCACCGGCGAGGTGTCGGCGCGCAGCATGTGCAGGCCCGGCCCGTAGGTCACCACCCGGATCTCGACCTTCATGTCCTTTTTCGAATAGTACTTTTCGAGGTTCTGCGCGTTATTCAGCGCCATGTTCATGCGCTTGGCATCGTTGTCGTCCACATGAATGGCGATGCGCCTCGTCTCGTCGCCCGCAACCGCGGGGGCAGCCGGCACCAATAACGCGGCAGCAAGCGCTATCGCACCGAAAAAGCTAAACAAACCAGAGGCCTTCGTCATGACTTTCACTTCCCCTTCTGTTCGACGCGTCGCCCGAATGCTTGAAAGCCGGGCTATATAAGGACATCAGCGTATCAGGGTAAACTGATATAATCGTGAATGCCGCCCTGTTCCTGCTTGTCCTTGGCGTCTATTTGGGGGCCAGGCGCACCGCTCCGTCCAGGCGGATGCATTCGCCGTTGAGCATGTCGTTCTCGCAGATGTGACGAACCAGTGCGGCATATTCTTGCGGATCGCCGAGACGTGAGGGAAACGGAACGCTGGCCCCGAGTGCGTCCCTGATATCGTCGGGCAGGGTGGCGAACATGGGCGTATCGAACAGTCCCGGCAAGATTGTGACCACGCGCACGCCGTCGCCGGCCAGGTCGCGGGCGACCGGGAGCGTCATGGCCGCCACGCCGCCCTTGGAGGCCGCATAGGCCACCTGGCCGAGCTGGCCGTCCTGCGCCGCCACCGACGCGGTGTTCACGATCACGCCGCGGCCGCCGTCGGGCGTCAGCGGCTCCAGCGCCAGCATGCCCGCCGCCGACTGGGACAGCACGTTGAAGCTGCCGATCAGGTTGATATGGATGACCTTGGAGAAGCTCTCCAGGTCGTGCGGCTCCAGCGCGCCGGTCTCGCGGTCTCGGCGCACCGTGCGCTTGCCGATGGCGATGCCGGCGCAGTTGACCGTGATCCGCTCCGTGCCGTGCTCGGACCGGGCCTGCTCCAGGGCCGCCGCCACCGCGTCCGCGCTGGTCACGTCGCAGCGGCAGAACAGGCCGCCCGTCCGCTCCGCCACCTCGCGCCCGCGCGCCTCGTCGAGATCGAAAAGCGCCACCTTCACGCCTTCCGCCGCCAAGACGCGCGCGGTGGCCGCGCCGAGCCCCGAAGCGCCGCCCGTCACCACCGCGCTCAATCCATCCCCTAGCTGCATCGTGTCCTCCCACGTCTCTCGTTGCACCGCGCCCGTCTTCTTCTGCCGAAAACGCGCCGTCGTCCTTTAGCCCAGGCAGGCGACCCTGCCCAGCGCCTCTTTCCCCCGGCCTTGCCCCAATTCCTGCCAGACCCTATGTCTATAGAGCTTCTGCATAAAACCAACCGATCGGAGACGCCATGAGCGCTGGCAAGGAGGCGGATCGCGGATTCGAGGCGGCCTTCGGCGAGGCCGACCTGACGCCGGCGGTCATCGCCAAACGCGAACGGAAGGTCCGCAACGCGTTCTGGGGCAAGCTGAAGCGGGTCGCGGGCCGCATCCCCTTCGTCGACGACCTGGTGGCCGCCTATTACTGCGCCATGGACCCGGAGACGCCGCTGCGCGTGCGCGGCATGCTCCTGGGCGCGCTGGCCTATTTCATCCTGCCCATCGACATGGTCCCCGACATCATCGCCGGCCTCGGCTACACCGACGACGCCGCCGTGCTGGCGACGGTCCTCAGCCTCGTCGCCTCCCACATCAAGCCCAAGCACCGCGCCGCCGCCGCCAGGGCGCTGGAGAAAGAGCTGCCCGAGGATCTCGGGGCGGATTAGGGACGCGCTAGAGCCTGTCGCGATCATTCTGAGTCGCGCCATTGCTCTCGTTCTTTGTTGAAGCATGTCTTTTGTCCCGAAACCGGGATCCACTTTCGGGAGACATGCGCTAGGGACAGACCAGCACCTTGCCCGTGGCCTGGCGCGTGTCGAGCAGCGTCAGGGCGGCCGCGGTCTCGGCGAGCGGGTAGCTGCCGTGAATGTGCGGCTTGAGCGTTCCCGAGGCGCACCAGTCGAGCACCTGCGCCATGTTCGCTGCGCTCTTCTGCGGCTCGCGGTCCGCGAAGGCGTTCCAGAACACGCCGACGATGTCGAGGCCTTTCAGCAGCGCCAGGTTGAGCGGCATCTTGGGGATCTCGCCCGAGGCGAAGCCGATGACCAGAAAGCGGCCCTCCCAGGCGGTCGAGCGCAGCGCCGGCTCGGAATAGGCGCCGCCGACGCAGTCGTAGACGATGTCGGCGCCTTTGCCGTCGGTCAGCGCCTTGAGCTGCGTCTTCAGGTCGTCGGCCTTGTAGTCCAGCAGCAGGTCGGCGCCGTGGGCCTCGCAGACGGCCAGCTTCTCGGGCGAGGAGGCCGCCGCGACGACGCGGGCGCCCATGGCCTTGGCGATCTCGATGGCCGCGAGCCCCGCGCCGCCCGAGGCGCCGAGCACGGCCACGGTCTCGCCCGGCCGCAGCCGGCCCCGGTCCTTCAGGCCGTGAATGGCCGTGCCGTAGGTGACCGTCAGCCCGGCCGCCGCCTCGTCGCCGACGCCGTCGGGGATGCGGACCAGATCGGCCGCCTTGGCCAGCGTGCGCTCCCGGCAGCCGTTCCACTTGATATAGGCCATCACCCGGTCGCCGGCGGCGACGTCGGTCACGCCGGGCCCGAGCGCGGCCACCGTGCCCGCCACCTCGCCGGCCGGCGAGAACGGCATCGGCGGCTTCAACTGATATTTGTCGCGGATCATCAAAGTGTCATAAAAGTTGAGCGCGGCGGCACGCACCTCTATGACGACCTCGCCGGGGCCGGGTTCCGGCTCGGCGATGTCCTCGACCGCGATGAGGTCGGGACCGCCGAATTGCTTGCAGAGCGCAGCTTTCATATGACTCGTCCTTCGCACGACACTTGCCGCCGGCTCTCTACCGCATCGCGGGCGCCAATGCACGCCGGCGCCGCCGTGACACCATGACCGACGCGCCCCGCAACGACACCGGCGCCGCCGGCGCCACGCGCGGCTATTTCGCCATCGGCGTGGAGCGCATCTCGAAGCAGATGAACGTGGGCAACCTGATGCGCTCGGCGCACGCCTTCGGGGCCAGCTTCGTCTTCACCATCGGGGCGGAGTACCGGGCCGCGGAGGCGCGCTCGGACACCTCCAAGGCCCACGCCCACCTGCCGCTCTACGACTGGGCGGGGGTGGAGGACATGCGCCTGCCCAAGGGCTGCCGGCTGGTGGGCGTCGAGCTTCTGGACGAGGCCATCGATCTGCCGAGTTTTCGGCATCCATTGCAGGCCGCCTATGTCATGGGCCCGGAGCGCGGATCGCTGTCCCGGGCGCTCACGGAGCGGTGCGACTATGTGGTCAAGATCCCGACGGCCTTTTGTGTGAATGTCGCCATGGCCGGCGCCATCGTCATGTATGATCGCGTCCGGAGCCTCGGCCGGTTCGCGGAACGGCCGGTCATGGAGGGCGGTCCGAGCGAACCTATACAAGCGCATGTGCATGGCGACCCGATCAGCCGCAAACAGCGCCGACAGACCCGCGGAAAGACCCCGCGTTAACCTTTTTCAAACGTTGCCATGCGAACCAAAGTGGGGAATGATTGCATGATCGTTGGACGTTCAGATCGCAGAGCGGGGGCCATGCGCGGGGTACTTGGACTTGGCTTGCTGATGCTATTCCTGGCGGCAACGCCGGCTCATGCGCAGAACGCGAAATTCCTGCAGAAATTCTCCGACTGGTCCGCCTATGTGCACGCCTCCGCCGCCAAGAAGGTGTGCTTCGTGATCGCGCAGCCGAAGGAGAAGCTGCCGAAACGGGTCAGGCGCGGCCCGATCTACTTCTACATCTCGCACTGGCCGAACGAGAAGGTGCGCAACGAGATCAGCATCAAGATCGGCTATCCGTTCCGCGCCAACTCCACCGTGGACGTGACCATCGGCAAGGACAAGTTCAAGCTCTTCACCAAGGACGAGGGCGCCTATGTGGAGAGCGCCGATACGGAGAAGCGCCTGGTCGATGCCATGAGGAAGGGCAGCCTGATGACGGTCCAGGGCCGCTCGAGCCGCGGCACGCTGACCACCGACAAATACTCCTTGAACGGGATTTCCGCGGCGCTCGACCGAATCGCCCAGGAGTGCCCGCAGGCCGGCTCCTGACGCACCCTCCCCCACCGCTTTCGTGACGCGCGCGCGGGTGCTATCACCCTGTCGTCGGCCACGTGCGGCCGGCGAGTGCGAGGTTTCATGAGCGAGAGTGCGATCACATTGGCCGAGACGGCGCCCTCCGGGCCCGCCGCGAACGGCGGCGAGCGCCCGCCGTCGCTGATCGGCCTGGGGCGCGAGGCGCTGGGCGCGCGGCTGCACGGGCTGGGCGTGCCCGAGCGCGCGTTGCGCATGCGCGTCTCGCAGCTCTGGCACTGGCTTTACCTGCGCGGCCGCACCGATTTCGCCGAGATGACCAACGTCTCCAAGGACCTGCGCGGGCGCCTCGCCGGCGCCTTCACCCTGGCGCGGCCCGAGATCTCTGCCGAGCAGGTCTCGGCCGACGGCACGCGCAAATGGCTGCTGCGGCTCGCCCCCGGCGACGACGGGCGGCCGGGCCCCGAGATCGAGACCGTCTACATCCCCGAGGACGCGCGCGGCACGCTCTGCATCTCGAGCCAGGTGGGCTGCACCCTCACCTGCACCTTCTGCCACACCGGCACGCAGCGGCTGGTGCGCAACCTGACGGCCGAGGAGATCGTCGGCCAGGTCCTGGTGGCGCGCGACCGGCTGGGCGAATGGCCCGACGCCGCGCCCGACGACCCGACCGGCCTGCCGGCGTCCGAGCGCAAGATCACCAATATCGTGCTCATGGGCATGGGCGAGCCGCTCTACAATTTCGAGAACGTCAAGGCGGCCATGGAGATCGCCGCGGACGGCGAGGGCCTGTCCGTCTCCAAGCGCCGCATCACCTTGTCGACGTCGGGCATCGTGCCGATGATCGAGCGCTGCGGCGCCGAGCTCGGCGTCATGCTGGCCATCTCCCTGCACGCCGTGCGCGACGATCTGCGCGACGAGCTGGTGCCGATCAACCGGAAATACCCGATCGCCGAGCTGCTGGAGGCCTGCCGGACCTATCCGGGCGTCTCCAATGCACGGCGCATCACCTTCGAATACGTCATGCTGAAGGGCGTCAACGATTCCATCGCGGACGCCAAGGAGCTGGTGCGGCTGCTCGCCGGCATCCCGGCCAAGATCAACCTGATCCCCTTCAATCCCTGGCCCGGCGCGCCCTATGCCTGCTCGGACTGGGAGCAGATCGAGCGCTTCGCCGAGATCGTCAACCGGGCGGGCTATGCGAGCCCGGTGCGCACGCCCCGCGGCCGCGACATCATGGCCGCCTGCGGCCAGCTCAAATCCGCCAGCGTAAAGCTCTCCGCCAGCGCCCGACGCCGCGCGGGGGCCTGAGCTTTCCCCGACTTGATGGGACCCATCCACCCCACTCCCGTCATTCCCACGAAAGCACAGTGGTGTCCGGGATTTTGGGGGCGTGTGGATCTGAAAGGCGGGCGCGGCCTTGGTTTCCGGTCGGGAACACGTGTCCAAACACCGGTTCCGGGCCTTACTCGGCGTCATCCCGGCACAGGCCCCTATTTCTCATCCGATTTGATCGGCGACGCCCTACATTTCCCCGTCATTCCTGCGAAAGCAGGAATCCATTGGCAACAGCAGCAGAGCGAAGGCCTTGGACGGTGTTGCGCGAGCGGTTCGAACTTCAGCCGATGGTACCTGGCGAATGGCGAGGTGGAATGGATTCCTGCTTTCGCAGGAATGACGAAGTGGATTCTTCGACACACAGCACCGCCGGAACCGTCCGAATACCGGGAGGCACGGCCATGCTGAAGCTGCTCGGGCGGGGGCTGGCGATCCTGTTCGCGTTCGCGGTCGCCGCCGTCGTGGCCGTCGTCGTGCTGTTCACCCTGGGCTCGGCCTGGGTCGGCGATGTCCTCTACGACTATGCGGAGGGCGATCCGCTGCTGGAGGACTTTTCCGGCGTGATGGGCATCGTCGTCTTCGCCAGCGCGGTCGGGCCGGCGCTCTCGGCCCTGCCCGGCCTGGCCGCGGTGGCCGTCGGCGAGGTGATGCGGCTGCGTAGCTGGCTCTACTACGTGCCCGCCGGCGGCGGCGCCCTCGCCCTCATCCCGCTCCTGATCGCACCCGGCGCGCCGGACACGCCCGCCGCCGACTACATGACCATCTTCGCCTCGGCCGGCTTCGCCGCGGGCTTCGTCTACTGGCTGCTGGCGGGGCGTTGGACTTAAGTAGGCGCCACCGGCAACCGGACAACGAAGCCGACCATGACGGCCGCGAAGGCGTAGGTGAGCCGCCGCCGCGCCCGGCCCGGGCCCTGGACCGTGTCGGCAAACCGGTCCGCAGCCAGGATGATCAAGGCCGACCCCGACGCGCCGATAGTAACGAAGAGCAACCCGAGAAAGAGCAGCTTGCCCTCCGGCTCCAGATGGCTGGCATCTGCGAACTGCGCCAGGAATGTCAGGAGGAACAGGCCGAGTTTCGGGTTCAGCCGAAGGATGCCAAGGCCCGAAATGTAGATCGGGCTGCTGTCTGACGGTTCGGTCAGCGGGCCGGATCCGGGCGGCGCGCTGCCGGTCTTGACCGCCACCGCTGCCAGCCAAAGCAGATAGAAGGCGCCGGTCAGCTTCAGCACGTTGAAAACCTGGGGCGCAAACAGCAGCAGCCACGCGACGCTAAGGGCGATAAGCACCCCGGGCGTCGGGATGAAGTCCATGGGTCCTCCTCGCCCTCAGTCGGACGCCCGCGCGTGCGCCAGCGCCTGCTCCAGCCGGTCGTCGCCCCAGTAGAGCTCGTCGCCCACGAAGAAGCTCGGCGCGCCGAAGACGCCGCGTGCCTGCGCTTCCCCGGTCTGCGCCTTCAGGCGGTCCTTGACCTCCGGCTCGGCGATGCGGGCGAGCAGCGCGTCGGCGTCGAGGCCGACGGAGCGGAGCGCGGCCGCCAGCACGGCCTTGTCGGAGATGTCCGCGCCCTCCGCGAACTCGGCCCGGTAGACGGCCCGCGTAAAGGCCGGCCCCCAGCCCTCGTCGGCGCCGATCAGCGCCAGCCGCGCGGCATAGAGCCCGTTCTGCGGGAAGGGATCGGGTCTGCGCAAGCCGAGGCCGCGGGCGGCGGTCAGGCGTTCCATGTCTCGCCACATGTTGCGGCCCTTGGCCTCGTAGAGGTTGAAGGGCGAGGTGGTCCAGCCCTGGGCCGCGAAGATGGGGCCGAGCAGGAACGGCCGCCAGTCGACCGCGACGCCCGCCTCGCGCGCCATCTCCTCGATGCGCATGGCGGAGAGGTAGGAGTAGGTCGAGGCGAACTCGTACCAGAACGCGATCCTGGCCATGCGGGCCTCCCTCAGAGTGCCGCACCGACGAGCGCGGCGGCGTCGAGCGGCGCCCCCAGGTCGATGCGGTCGGTCACCTCCGGCATCGGGTATTTATGCGCCGAGCCGCAGTTGAAGAGCACGGCCCGGTCCGTGGGCGCCACGCGCCCGTCGGCGAGCGCCGCGGCCCAGGCGGCATAGGTGGCGGCGCCCTCGGGCGAGAGCAGCAGCCCCTCCCGCTCGGCCACCCTGTCGCGGGCCGCGATCACGTCCTCGTCCGAGACGGCGACTCCGAACCCCTGAGACGCGCGCACGGTGCGCAGGATCAGGGCGTCCGCGAAGGCGATGGGCACGCGCACGCCGTTGACGACGGTCTTCGGCCCGGGCCAGGGCTCGCAGCGCTCGGCGCCCGTATCGAGCGCCCGCACCACCGGCGCGCAGCCCGTGGACTGCACCGCCACCATGCGCGGCAGCTTGTCGCCCACCCAGCCCATGGCGCGCAGCTCCTCGAAGCCCTTCCACATGCCGATCAGCCCGGTGCCGCCGCCGGTCGGATAGAAGATCACGTCGGGCAGGGTCCAGCCGAGCTGCTCCGCCAGCTCCAGCCCCATGGTCTTCTTGCCCTCGATCCGATAGGGCTCCTTCAGCGTCGAGACGTCGAACCAGCCGGCGGCCGCCTTGCCCTCGGCCACGATGCGCCCGCAATCGTCGATCTGGCCGTTGACGCGCCAGACCTTTGCGCCGTAGCGCGCCGTCTCGTGCACATTGATGTCGGGCGTCTCCTCCGGGCAGAACACGAACACCTCCATGCCGGCCCGCGCCCCATAGGCCGCGAGCGCGGCGCCGGCATTGCCGTTGGACGGCATGGCGATGCGCGTGACGCCGAACGCTTTCGCTTTGGTGACGGCGAGCGCCAGGCCGCGCGCCTTGAAGGAGGCCGTGGGCAGCCGGCTCTCGTCCTTGACCAGCACCGCAGCCTCGGCCGGCGCCAGCCGGTCGAGCGGGATCAGCGGCGTCACCGCCTCGCCGAGCGACACGATGTCCGCGTCCCCATCGAGCGGCAGCAGCTCCCGGTAGCGCCACATATCGTACGGCCGCGCCGCCAGCGCCTCCTTCGTCACGGCTTGCGCCACGGCGCCGAGATCGTAGCGCACCAGCAGGGCCTTGCCCGCACGGGACAGGTTCTGGAGCCGGTCGGCCGCGTGGCGCTCCCCGGTTTCGCTGCATTCGAGATGGGTGACGTGGCCGGCCATGGGGGTCTCCTTCGGCAGCATCCGCCGGCCTGACGTCTTCGAGAGGGCGGAGTCCAGGGCGGCCCGGACAGGGATGCGCGTGGTGTCGAAGGTTGGAATATCGAAGTCCCAGGAGCCGATCAACACGCCGGCCTCGGCGCAGCCGGCGATCGCGCCGCCGACGCCTGCCTCGCGGATGCTCGGGACACGCATCGCCGGTTTCCGTTGCCCGCGCCCGCCACATGCCTATAGTGCGCCGCGATTGATGCCCTGGATCTGGGGGAGACGGGCCGATGGCCGCTACGCAAGACGTCAACAAGGTGGTGCTCGCCTATTCGGGCGGGCTCGACACCTCGATCATTCTGAAATGGCTGCAGGAGACCTATGGCTGCGAGGTCGTGACCTTCACGGCCGATCTCGGCCAGGGCGAGGAGCTGGGGCCGGCGCGCCAGAAGGCCGAGATGCTCGGCATCCGGGAGATCTATATCGAGGACCTGCGCGAGAGCTTCGTGCGCGACTACGTCTTCCCGATGTTCCGCGCCAACGCCATCTACGAGGGCGTCTATCTGCTCGGCACCTCCATCGCGCGGCCTCTGATCGCCAAGCGCCTCGTTGAGATCGCCGCCGAGACCGGCGCCGACGCGGTCGCCCACGGCTCCACCGGCAAGGGCAACGACCAGGTGCGCTTCGAGCTGGCGGCCTATGCGCTCAACCCGGACATCCGCGTCATCGCGCCCTGGCGCGAATGGGAGTTCCAGAGCCGCGGCGATCTGGTCGAGTTCGCCGAGAAGCACCAGATCCCGGTGCCCAAGGACAAGCGCGGCGAGGCGCCGTTCTCGGTGGACGCCAACCTGCTGCACTCGTCGTCCGAGGGCAAGGTGCTGGAGGACCCGGACGTCGCGCCGCCGGACTACGTCTTCCAGCGCACCATCGACCCGGAGGCAGCGCCGGATAAGCCCACGGTGATCGAGATCGGCTTCGAGCGGGGCGACCCGGTCTCCGTCGACGGCGAGGCGCTCTCGCCCGCCACGCTGCTGGCCCGGCTCAACACACTCGGCCACGACAACGGCATCGGCCGCGTCGACCTGGTGGAGAACCGCTTCGTCGGCATGAAGTCGCGCGGCATCTACGAGACCCCCGGCGGCACCATCCTCTATCACGCGCACCGGGCGATGGAATCGCTCACCCTCGACCGCGAAGCCATGCACCTGAAGGACGCGCTGATGCCGCGCTATGCGGACCTGGTCTACAACGGCTTCTGGTTCGCGCCCGAGCGCGAGATGCTGCAAGCGCTGGTGGACAAGAGCCAGGAGCACGCCAGCGGCACCGTGCGCCTCAAGCTCTACAAGGGCAACGTCATCGTGCTCGGCCGCAGCTCCCCCTACTCGCTCTATTCCGAAGACCTGGTCACCTTCGAGGAGGGCGAGGGCTACGACCAGGCCGACGCCGAGGGCTTCATCAAGCTGAACGCGCTCCGGCTGCGGACGCTGGCGGTGCGCGACCGTCAGACGCGCTGAGGCGGGGATGGCCGCAACGGTCGAGACGCTGCAGCAAGACCTGTCGGCCGAGGGCCTGACCTGGCTCGGCGGCTTCGCGACGACACCGGAAGACACGCTGCCCGAGACCACGCCCGGCGCCCGGCCGGCGACCCTGGCCCTCGTCGGCAATGCCGGCTCGGCCATGTGGCGCGCCTTCCAGACGGCGCCCGAGTTCGCCGTCCGCCCCGACCCGCTCAACGCCTGGACCCGGCGGGTCCTGACCGATCTCGCCCGGCGGCACGGCGCGCATGTGGTCTTCCCCTTCGACGGGCCGCCCTACTGGCCCTTTCAGCAATGGGCACTGCGCGCCGGCGGCGTCAGCCAGTCGCCGCTCGGCCTTCTCGTTCATGGCACCTACGGGCCCTGGCTCGCCTATCGCGGCGCGCTGCTGTTCGAGGAGGCCATCGCGCTGCCGGCGCCCGAGCCGGCGTCGGGGCCCTGCGAGACCTGCGCGGAGAAGCCCTGTCTCGACGCCTGCCCCGCCGGGGCGCTGACCCGCCAGTCGTCCTACGACGTCGGGGCCTGCCGCGGCTATGTCGCCTCCG
>JAKSBI010000343.1 GCA_022361215.1 Hyphomicrobiales bacterium
CCGCGTCCAGCAGCTTCTGCGCCTTATCGTCCGGCGTCAAAGGCCGGTCCGCGAACAGGAACCGCGCGCCGTCGACCAGCGCCACCAGGGTCTTGGCGCGCTCCTTCAACGCCGGCAGGGCGTGCTTGAGGGTCGCGATCTTGGCATCGCCGAGCCGCTCGGCAATGCGCTCGCCGTCCTCCAGCACCGGCAGGATCGCCTTCATCCCCTCGATCAACGCGTCGTCGGACGTCTCCCGGATGTAGTGCGCGTTCAGGTTCTCGAGCTTTGCGAAATCGAAGCGCGCCGCGGAGCGGCCGATGGCGTCCAGATCGAACCATTCGATCAGCCGGTCCGTGGAGAAGATCTCGTCGTCGCCGTGGCTCCAGCCGAGGCGAACCAGATAGTTCCTGAGCGCCGCCGGCAGGTAGCCCATCTCGCGATAGGCCTCGACACCGAGCGCACCATGGCGCTTCGAGAGCTTGGCCCCGTCCGGCCCGTGGATGAGCGGCACATGGGCGAAGATGGGCGCCGGCCAGCCGAGCGCGGCGAAGATCTGAGACTGTCGCGCGGCATTGGTCAGATGGTCGTCGCCGCGGATGACATGGCTCACCCCCATGTCGTGATCGTCGACCACCACCGAAAGCATGTAGGTGGGCGTGCCGTCGCTGCGCAGCAGGACCAGGTCGTCGAGATCCGCATTGGCGAAGGTCACCTGTCCCTGCACGCGATCCTCGACAATGGTCTGGCCCTCGCGCGGTGCCTTCAGGCGGATGGCCGGCGGCACGCCCGGCGGCGCTTCGGCAGGATCGCGGTCCCTCCAGGTCCCGTCATAGCCGGGGGAACGACCTTCGGCCCGGGCGCGCTCGCGCATCTCCGCCAGCTCCTCGGGCGTGCAGTAGCACTTGTAGGCGCTGCCCTCGGCGAGCATGCGCTCCGCCGCCTCCCGGTGCCTGTCGGCGCGGGCGTGCTGGAACACCACCTCGTCGTCCCATGCCAGCTCGAGCCAGGAGAGACCGTCCAGAATGGCCGCGACCGCCGCCTCCGTGGAGCGCTCGCGGTCGGTGTCCTCGATCCGAAGCAGCATCTTGCCGCCTTTGGCCCGGGCATAGAGCCAGTTGAACAAGGCCGTGCGGGCCCCGCCGATGTGGAGGAAGCCGGTGGGGGAGGGAGCAAAGCGCGTGACAACTGGTTGCGTCATGGATCGTCGCTTCGAGAATGGGGTTGGTTTGCTCTGAAATGAGATCGCTCGGACCGCGATCGGCCGTGATGTAGCATAAGGGGCAAGTTGGCGTTAGGGGTAAGGGTGAGCGTTCCCGCCTATGCATGATCCGTGGCCTGCACATCCGGTTTCGGCGGCCCCCGGCTGGGCGGCCGCGGTGGTGCGTGCGTTTGCCGCCGAGGCGGATCGGTACTTTCTCTGGATCCCCGTTTGTCTCGGAGCCGGCATCGGCATCTATTTCGGGCTCGAACGGGAGCCGCCGGCCATTTTGGCAGCCAGCCTGGTCGTTGCCGCGCTTGGCCTTGTGATCCTGGCCCGGCCTCGGCCGCTTGCCGGCGCGCTGGCCTGGGGCCTTTTGCTTGTTGCACTCGGCTTTGCCGACGCCAAGCTGCGCACCGTCCTGGTCGATGCGCCGGCGATCGAGCGGGCAACGGGTGTCGCTGCGGTCGAGGGATGGATCGAGCGCGTGGAGCCCCGCCAGCCGCGGGGCCATCGCGTGACGCTGCGTGTGCAGCGCATTGCAGGACGGCCGGACGGCAAGACGCCGCACCGCATCCGCGTCACGACACTGAAGGCAACGGCGATACCGTCGGCGGGCACAGCCGTGACCGTGCGGGCCGTGCTGCGCCCCGTCCCCGAGCCCGTGCAGCCGGGCGGCTTCGATTTCGCGCGCAGGGCCTGGTTCGCGCGGCTCGGCGCCGTCGGCTTCGCGGTCAGCGACTTTGAGCCGTCGCCATCGACCGAGGCCGCGCCATGGGGCCTGACGCTCTGGACCTGGATCAACGGCGTGCGCGCGGCGGTGGCCCAACGGATCCGGGCCGTCCTGCCCGGAGAGGCGGGCGCCATCGCCGTAGCGCTGATCACGGGCGAGCGGGGCGGTATCTCCCAGCCGACGCTCGCGGCCATGCGGCATTCGGGCCTGGCGCACGTGCTGGCCATCTCGGGTCTGCACATGGCGATGATCGCAGGCACGCTCTTCTGGCTCGCGCGCGCGGCCATGGCCGCCGTGCCTGCGCTCGCGCTGCGCTACCCGATCAAGAAATGGGCGGCCGTCGCGGCCATGCTGGGCGGACTGCTCTATCTGGGGCTCTCCGGCGCAGGCATTGCCACCCAGCGGGCCTTCCTGATGATCACGGTCTTTTTCCTGGCGGTCCTGCTCGACCGGCCGGCGCTCACGCTCAGGAACGTGGCACTCGCGGCCACGGCGCTGCTGCTGGTGTTCCCGGAGAGCCTTCTGGATGTCAGCTTTCAGATGTCCTTCGCCGCGGTTACGGCACTGGTGGCCGTCTACGAGGTGCTGACCCGGCGGGCGCCGGCGCCGCGCCCCGATGGCCTGGCCGCGCGCGCTCTGACGGGCGCCTTCCGCTATCTGGGCGGCATCGCGCTCACGACCGTCGTCGCCAGCCTCGCGGTCGCTCCCTTCGCTGCCTTTCATTTCCATAAGCTGGCCCAGTTCAGCCTGTTGGCGAACCTGGCCGCCATGCCGCTCTTCGGCCTCCTGGTCATGCCGGCGGCGCTTGCCGTGCTTCTGGCCCTGCCGCTCGGGCTCGAGGCGCTGCCCCTGCGTGTCATGGCCTGGGGCCTCGATCGGCTCATCGACGTGGCCGAGACCGTCTCCGCTTGGGACGGCGCGGTCCTGCATGTGGCCGCCATGCCGACCGCATCGCTGGTGCTGCTGACCCTTGGCGGGCTCTGGCTCATGCTCTGGCGCGGCCGGTGGCGCAGCGCCGGCTTGGTGTTCGCCGCCACCGGGCTCGCCATCGCTGCAGAGCCGTCGCGGCCCGACATGCTCATCGACCGGGACGGCAAGGCGTTTGCCGTGCGCACCGAGCAGGGCGGACTGGAGAAGCTGGCCACGAAAGGTAGCCGCTATAGCCTGGAGAAATGGTGGCTGGCGGACGGGCAGGGGGAGGCTGCCGATGCCGCGCCGGCGGCGCAGTCGACCGGCCGGTGCGATGCCCTGGCCTGCATCGCCCGGGTCCGCGGCAAGACCGTGGCCATCGTCAAGCATCCCGCCGCGCTCGACGAGGAATGCCGCATGGCCGATGTGGTCGTCTCGCAGATCCCGGTGCGCGGGCGCTGCCCGAAAGCGCGCGTGGTGGTCGATCGCTTCGATCTGTCGGCCGAGGGCGCCCACGCCCTCTATTTCGACGGACAGTCCATTCGCACCGAAACCGTTGCCACCTGGCGCGGGGACCGCCCCTGGGTGCGCAAGCGCCAAAGACGCAAACCGTCGCCACCGGGCCGTGCCGTGGCCGGCGAGCCGTCAGACCCTGACGGCCCCGACTAATACTGCCGAATCAGCCCCACGAGCCGGCCCTGCACCCGCACCCTGTCGGGCCCGAAGATGCGTGTCTCGTAGCTGGGGTTGGCCGCCTCGAGCGCGATCGAATCGCCGCGGCTGCGCAGCCGCTTCAACGTCGCTTCCTCCTCGTCCACCAGCGCGACCACGATATCGCCGTTGTTCGCCGTATCGCAGCGCCGCACGATCACCGTATCGCCTTCGAGGATACCGGCGTCGATCATGGAGTCGCCCTTGACCTCGAGCGCGAAATGCTCGCCCGAGCTGAGCATGTCGGGCGGAACCTCGATGATGTGGCTCTGGTTCTGGATGGCTTCGATCGGCACGCCGGCGGCGATGCGGCCCATGACCGGGACGGCGACGTTCTGCTGGGTGTCGTCGGAGGTCTCCTCCCGGCGGCGCCCGAGACTGCCTTCGATCACGCTGGGCGAGAAGCCGCGCCCCTGGCCGCCGCCCAGGCTCTGCGGCACCGATTCGGGCAGCTTCAGGATCTCCAGCGCCCGTGCGCGGTGGGGCAGGCGGCGGATGAAGCCGCGCTCCTCGAGGGCGGTGATGAGCCGGTGAATTCCCGATTTCGACCTCAGGTCGAGCGCATCCTTCATCTCGTCGAACGACGGCGGGACGCCGGTCTCCTTGACGCGCTCATGTATGAACATCAGGAGTTCTTTCTGTTTCGGTGTGAGCATCGAGGCCCCCTTCAGTTAGCCCGTTCTGCCAACCCTGGGATCCGCCGTTTTCTCCCCGTTTTCCGTCCGGCGACCACAAGATATGGACAAATCATGAACATCTATACATGTTCTAGTTGTGTTCCGCAAGCGGTTAAAGTTCGGTTTAAGAGTGCATGAAACGTTCGCGTCGGAAGGGGCGCTCAAGCTTGTATGCTGTTATCGTGCTTAACGAAGACCTCTCAACGCCCTGCAATGGAACGAAAATTCCGACCGCGGCACCGGAAAGAAGAACGCACATGCAAAAATATTATTGCGATGCACAAATTTTATGTTGCAACGCACAAATGGCATCCCTATATTCCCGGCATCGGCTCGGGAATCGGCCGCCGGCACATGGAACAGCATCCGCAAAGCAACCGTCCATTGCAACGCCAGCCGCACCCCGGGCCAACCTTCGAAGCCCTTTAGATGCGAAAGAGAGCGATCCAATGAACCAGCAGTTCACCAAGCAGGCCGAGGAGTTCTTCCGTGCGGCCAATCACATCGACGTTCCCGGGGAGGTCAAGGCGGCCGCCATGGATGGCATCGTGAAGAGCCGCGAGACCTATGAGAAGCTGACGGGCGCCGCCCGCGACGCGCAGAAGGCCTATGACGGCGTCTTCGCCGTGGCCCAGAACGGCGCCAAGGTGTTGTCCGACAGGCTCCTGGAGAACACGGAGAAGAATGCGCAGGCCGCTCTCGAGGCCGCGGAAGCCGTGGTTCGCTGCAAGACTGTGCCCGAGATGGCGCAGACGCAGCTCGACTACCTGCAGACGCATGCCGCTGCCGCCGGCGAGCAGGCCCGCGAGATCTACGAGCTGGCCACGACCGTCGCCAAAGAGACCGCCGAGGCAGCCAATGCTGCCGCGACGCAGAGCTTCGATCAGCTGAAGACGACGGCCTAGAGTCTACGCGAGACCTCGGCCGCACCGGATACCGGGCGGCCGAGGTCTCGCCCAAACCAACGAGCACCAGCCCCGCCGGGTCGGGCGGGAGACTGGCACTCTCGACGATAAAACCGCCGCCCGAGATGGCGCGGGAGCTTCCGGTCGCTGCCAGGCAACCGGACAATTGGGAGGAATGCAAGTCTTTGGGCCCGAACTAGTGCCCAAGAATCACAGTCTTACCCCGAGCAACAGTTTGACCAGCAAGGTCAATCCATGGATCATGTCCAGTCAGGACGCGATCCAATTCACATCTAATCTGCTGGTGCAGCTCGGGGGTGGCGTTTGTTTTTGGTCCCATCACGCTGGGCAGGGCTAAGCCCGTGGCTGCCAATCCATCATCGCCCGCAACGACGGCGTCGCTGCGGCGGTGGCCGATGGCGCGCGGGTGCGGCCCAGGCCAAGCGCATCACACCGACAGATCAGAGGTCCAGGAAGGAGACTCACAGATGAACGACATCGTCATTGCGAGCGCCGCGCGAACGGCGATCGGCGCTTTTTCAGGCGGCTTGGCCGGCGTGCCCGCCCACGAGCTCGGCGCCGCCGTGATCCGCGCCGCCCTCGAGCGCGCCGGCGTGGCGCCCGACGACGTCTCCGAGGTCATCCTGGGCCAGGTGCTGACCGCGGGCACGGGCCAGAACCCCGCGCGGCAGGCCGCTGTTGCCGCAGACGTGCCTACGGAACGCACGGCCTACACCATCAATCAGGTCTGCGGCTCGGGCCTCAGGGCCGTGGCGCTCGGCTACCAGGCCATCGCGACCGGCGACAGCGACGTCGTGGTGGCCGGCGGCCAGGAGAATATGAGCCTGGCGCCGCACTGCACGCATCTGCGCAACGGCACCAAGATGGGCACCGCCGAGCTCATCGACACCATGATCAAGGACGGCCTGTGGGACGCCTTCAACGGCTATCACATGGGCACCACGGCCGAGAACGTCGCCGAGAAGTGGCAGATCACGCGCGAGCAGCAGGACGCCTTCGCGGCGGCGAGCCAGCAGAAGGCCGAGGCCGCTCAGAGCGCGGGCAAGTTCAAGGACGAGATCGTCCCGTTCACGGTCAAGCACCGCAAGGGCGACATCGTCGTCGACACGGACGAGCATCCCAAGCACGGCACCACCGCCGAGAAGCTCTCAGGGCTGCGCCCGGCCTTCTCGAAGGAGGGCACGGTCACGGCCGGCAACGCCTCCGGGCTGAACGACGGCGCCTCCGCCGTCGTGATGCTGAGCGCGGCCGAAGCCGAGCGCCGCGGCATCCAGCCGCTCGCGCGGGTGGCGAGCTGGGCTACAGCCGGCGTCGATCCGGCGATCATGGGCTCGGGGCCGATCCCGGCCAGCCGCCTGGCCCTGGAGAAGGCCGGCTGGAGCGCCGAGGATCTGGACCTGGTCGAGGCCAACGAGGCCTTCGCGGCCCAGGCCTGCGCGGTCAACAAGGACATGGGCTGGGATCCAGAGAAGGTGAACGTCAACGGCGGCGCCATCGCTCTCGGCCATCCCATCGGCGCCTCGGGC
>JAKSBI010000463.1 GCA_022361215.1 Hyphomicrobiales bacterium
AGCGCGCGGCCGGCGACGTCGACGGCTGCGGCCTGGGCCTGGCCATCGTCCGCGACGTGGCCCGCGCCCATGACGGCGACGCCTGGCTGGAGGCGGGCGAGGGCGCCTGCTTCACGATGACGCTGCGCTGCGCGCCGGGCGGCCGTCCCTGATGGATGCGGTCGCCACCCATGTGGCCAAGCCCATGGCGACCACGGCCTGAGCCTTTGCCGCGTTTTCAAAGGCTTGTTCGCTTGCGGCGGTCGGACGGACGGCACCCCGTTCCGCCAGTTGTCCCCATGATGTCTCCAAACCGACAATTATGTCGCAGCTGTCATACTATTGATCCACGTCAAGGTGTATGCTGGCCCCGCGGAGGAAATTGTCCAAACAAAGCGAGGCCAATTCTCTCGCCTCTCTGCACGTCAGCGGGATTTCAGTGGAGACGCGATATGCCCCAAGACAAAACATCCGATCCGTTGGGCCTGGAGCGCTGGAGCACCTTCGGTGCGCAGGCTTTCGAGCCCTTCGGAGCCCTTTTCCAGGGCTATTTCAAGACGCTATCTCAGATGAACTCGGAGACCAGCCACTTCTTCGCCAAACGCCTCGAGGAAGACTTCCGGCTGCCGACCGAGTTCGCCAAATGCCGGACGCCCTTCGACGTCTTTCAGGCGCAAGCCACGTTCATGGACCGCATGATCGACGACTACATGGATCAGGCCAACAAGGTCCTGGCCATGGCCGCCGACGCCGCGGGCGAGACCGCGGAGACAGTCGAAGTGGCGGTGAAGAAGCCGGCCGAGGCGGACAAGGCCGAGAGCCCGGCCCACAAGGCCGCCTAGACGGCACGACCTTCGCCGAAAACAGAGACGGCTCGCATCCCGGACGCGGTTCCTCGAAGCCGTGACCACGGCAGAGAAAGGCCGCCGTCCGGGATGCGTTGCATGTGAAACGCGGCCGGTTCCGGCAGCTCTGCGTGATAGGGGTCGGACCCCGGTTGGGGTCCGACCCCTATCGTGCTCTCAAGGCCGGCCATGACGCCGGTGCGGGCGGCAGCCCACAGGCCCTAATCCGCTGCGGCGGAGATGGGGTCCGCCTCGCCGACGGCGCCTGAGGCGATCAGCTCGGCGAGGGCGCGTTCCGTCAGGCCGGCTTCCGTGAGCACCTCCCGGCTGTGCTCGCCGAGCCGGGGCGCGGGCCGGCGCGTCGGCCCGCCCGGCGTGGCCGCGAGGCGTGTGGGCAGGGCCATGGTCCGAAGCCGCCCCTCGCTCGGGTGCTCGACCTCCAGGAAGAAATCCGTCGCCGTCAGATGCGGGTCCTCCAGCAGGTCCTCCAGGCGGTTGATCGGCATGGCCGGCACGTCCGCCTCCTCCATGCGCGCGAGCCAGTCGGCGGTGCTGCGCTCCGCCATGATCTCGGCGACGATCACATAGAGCTCGGCGATGGCCAGGCTGCGCTGCCGGGGGTCGGTGACGCGCGGGTCGTCGACCATGTCGGGCCGCTCGGCCGCGCGGAAGAAGGCCTGCCATTGCTTGGTGTTGTAGGGCAGCACCGAGAGGTGGCCGTCGGAGGTCCGATAGGGCCGGCGGAAGGGCGCCAGGTTGCGGTCGTAGCCCATGCCGCCCGCCGGGGGCACGAATGTGGCGCCGGCCATGTTCTCGAGCAGGTTGTAGGCGGTCAGGCACTCGAACATGGGCACCTCGATCTCCTGCCCCTCGCCCGTGCGCGCCTGATGCAACAGGGCGGCGGTGGTGGCCTGGGCCAGCATCAGGCCGGCGGTCTTGTCGGCGGCGGTCATCGGCATGTAGGCGGGCTCGTCGTGGTCGCCGCGCCGCCGCGGCAGGTCGGCGATGCCTGAGAGCGCCTGGATGATGTCGTCGTAGGCCGGCTTCTCCGCATAGGGACCCCGGCTTGAGAAGCCCCAGGCCGAGACATGGATGAGGTCGGGGCGCAGGGGCTTGAGATCGGCGTAGGTCAGCTTCAGCCGGGCGATGGCCTGCGGGCGCATGGAGTGTACGAAGACCTGCGCGCCGGCGACGATCCGCAGCAGCGCCTCGCGCGCCGCCGCCTGCTTCAGGTCCAGCACGACGCTGCGCTTGTTGCGGTTGACCGAGAGGAACACCGCCCCCATGCCGGGCGAGCGCGAGGGCTCGATGCCCCTGGTGGGGTCGCCGCCCGGCGCCTCCACCTTGATCACGTCGGCGCCCTGGTCGGCCAGGATCTGGGTGCCGTAGGGTCCGAAGAAGACCGAGGTGAGATCGACGACGCGAATGCCGTCCAGGGGGCCCGATGCCATTGTTGCCTCTTCCGTGAGCGTTTGATGGCGCTATATTCCTCCGACCTCAGAAGGTTGCAAGCAATGAGTTGGCGAGGAAGGGGGCCTCATGGAGTCGGGTTTGAGTGAGCCGCTGTCGGTGCGCCGGGCGGTGACCGGGCGGCGGTCGGTTCGGCGTTTCCTGTCGAAGCCGGTGGCCCGGGAGACGGTCGAGACCATTCTGGACGAGGCGGCGCGGGCGCCGAGCGGCACCAACACGCAGCCCTGGGGCGTGCATGTGGTGAGCGGCGCGGCGCGCGACCGCCTGGTCGAGGCGGTGGTGGCCGCGGCCCAGGCCGGCGAGCACAGCCAGGAGTACAAATACTCGCCGGACGAATGGTTCGAGCCCTATCTCGGGCGCCGGCGCAAGGTCGGCTACGACCTCTACGGGCTCTTGGGGATCGACCGCAAGGACTTCGACGGCCGCAAGGCCCAGCACATCCGCAACTTCATGCTGTTCGATGCGCCGGTCGGCCTGTTCTTCACCATGGACCGCCGCCTCAACCACGGTAGCTGGCTCGACATGGGCATGTTCCTGCAGAACGTGATGCTGCTGGCCCGCGCCCATGGCCTGGAGACCTGTCCGCAGGCGTCCTGGCTCGGGCATGGCGACGTGGTGCATCGCGAGCTTGGCATCCCCGACGACCACGTCATGGTCAGCGGCATGGCTCTCGGCTACCCCGATCCCGGCGCGCCGGAGAACACGCTGCGGACGGAGCGGGTGCCCGCCGCGGACTTCACGACCTTTCACACGGAGTAGGGGCCCACGATGAGCCAAGTGGACGAAATGCTGGAGGACCTGGCGGAGATCGCGACGCCGACGCTCGCCAACGCCCTGGACGACCTGGACATCGCGGGCGTCATGGCCGGATTGCAGGCGGCGGCGGCGGGCCTGCGCTGCGTCGGCCGCGCGGTCACCGTGCGCGAGGTGACCGGCCCCAAGGGCAGCTTCCCGGCGGAGGACTTCATGGTCGGCCACATGATCGATGCGGCCGACCCGGGCGACATCATCGTGGTGGACAATGGCGGCCACGCCGTTTCCACCTGGGGCGGGCTGGCGTCCTACGCGGCCAAGGTGAAGGGCATCGCCGGGCTGGTGGTGGACGGCGGCGTGCGCGACCGCGAGGAGATCATCGAGTACGGCTTCCCCGTCTTCTCGCGCCATGTGGTGCCGACGCCG
>JAKSBI010000586.1 GCA_022361215.1 Hyphomicrobiales bacterium
GAGGTCCTCGAACACGTGCCGCTCCTTGACCGTGGCACCGAGCCGCTCGAAGAAGCGGTGCTGCGGGCCTTCATGGACGACCGAGTCCCGTCCCGAGATCAGGAGCTGGGTCGGCACCGTGATGGCGGCGGCGTCCGCGACAATGCGGGTCGAGAGGTCGTGGAGGCCGAGCAGCATGTTGGAGGAGATCGCGCGCGTGATCAGCGGGTCGGACTTATAGGAGGCCATGCGTGCCGGGTCGCGCGTCAACTGCTTCGGCCGGACGGGGCTGTTGACGACGAAGTCGCCCCTGATGGCCTGGAGCAACCGCAGGCCATGCCGGGCGAAGGGCACGCGAAGCCTGATCTTGAAGGCCGGGGCGGCGAGCACCAGGGCCCGGACGTTCGGTGCATAGTCGTGCGCCCAGGCCGCGGCCAGCACGGCGCCGAAGCTCTGCCCCAGCACCACGATATCCTCGGCCGCGATGCCGTGCGCCTCGCAGATGTGGGCGATGAAGCCGTCGAGGTCGCGCACGGATGCGCCCACGCTCGGGCTGTGCCCCTGCGCGCCCGGCGAGCGCCCATGGCCGCGGGCGTCCCAGGCGAAGAAAGCGAAGTCCGGCAGGTTCAGCTCGTGGACCAGATGGGAGAGCCGGCCCGAATGCTCGTGCCCCCTGTGCAGCAGGACGACGGCGCCGGCGGTCGTGGCCGAGAGCGACGGCCAGGCCCGGTAGAACAGGCTGGTGCCGTCGTGGCTCTCGAAGCTCATCTCAAGGGCGGTGCGCGGGGTCATGACGAAGGTCTCCTGACTTGTGAAAGGTTCGGCGCGGCGGCTAGGCGCGGGGCGGCGTCGGCCCCTCGGGCTCCTTGAGCCCGCCGCGCACGCGGTTGACGACGGTGAGAGCGAGCAGCAGCGCCAGCGCCGGCATCGCCCATCCGGCCCAGGACGGCAGCGCCCCGAACAGGCCGACCGCGAGGCCGAGACCGCCGAAGACCAGCGCCCGGTCGCTCTTGCCCATCGGCCCGTCATAGCGGCGCGAGGCGCCGACCGCGGGCCCCAGAACACCGGCAAACTCGCTCAGCGCGGCAAGGAAGACGACGGCGCCGACCCAGCGCGGATCGAACGGCGCGACCAAGGCGAAGGGCAGAGTGAGCGCCGCGTCCGAGACCACATCCGAGATCTCGTTCAGATAGGCGCCGAGCCGGCTCTTCTGGCCGAACTCCCGCGCCAGCATGCCGTCGATGGCGTTGAGCGCCATGCGCGCCAGAAACCAGGCGGGAAGCAGCAGAAACAGCCAGCGTGTGTCCGCATTGGCGGCGACGATGCCGCCAAGCGCGACGGAGCCGAAGGCCGCCGCCAGCGTCACCTGATGGGCCGTCACGCCCCGGCGCGCGAGGTCGGCGGCGACCGGGCGCAACAGGGCCTGGAAGCGGGGTTTGAGAGCGTAGAGCGTCATGGCGAAGCGCGCCGTCCCGTCCTTATTGAACAACGCTCA
>JAKSBI010000755.1 GCA_022361215.1 Hyphomicrobiales bacterium
GACCAGCGCCGAAGCTCGCCGTCGATGATCGAGGAGAGGAGCACGAAGAGACGGTTGCGGAACACGATGCCGTTGAACGTCGCGACGGTCCGGCCGTCGACCTTCAGATAGCCGATGCGCAGATGTCCCGGTGTCGAGCCGTCACGGGCCGCCAGCTCACGATAGAACGCGCGATGCGCCGTCTCGGCGAAGGCGTCGCGGATTCCCAGCTCGCGGAAGCGGTCCGTCTTCTGGGCGAAGAACGTCTCCAGGGCGTCGAGCCGGTCTTGGGGCGTCTCCGCCCAGCCGTAGTTCAAGGCGCCGAACGTGGCGAGGCGGCGCTCCTTGCGCGCCAGGGTCTGGCGTGAGCGCTTGGAGAAACGGGTGCGATGAAGGCCCTCGAAGTCCCTATCGAGGCGGACGGCAAAGCCCGAGCTGGGCGAAGTCTGGTGGGCGAGCTGGCCCATGGGGTTCGAGACGCCGTCCCAGGTGGACGGTTGATCGGTGAAGCAGGCGGCCTTGACGTCTCCCGCCATGGATGCCGCGCGCCGCAGCAGGGCCGCCATGTCGTCCCGGCCGATGGCCGCGGCGAAGGCCGGCGCGTACAGTCCCATATTGTAGTTGGCGTGAGCCTGGCCGACCCACTGCATCGTGCCGAGGCCCATGCGCCGCACGATCTCGAAAGGCCAGATGAAGAGGGGGCGTTGCGCCGCATCGCGCCCGACGAAGATGGTCAGCTCCGCGCAGGACGGTCGCGCGACACAGCGGAACCAGGCTTCCATCCAGAGATAGGACTGCGCATAGGTGCAGAGCGCCGTGTCCTGAAACCCGGTCCACAACGCGCGCAAGGGCTCGAATTCGCGGTAGAGCGTCAGCCGGACAGGGCCGAGGCTCGTCTCGACCGTCGCATCGAGGGACGCGGAAGCCGGCGGGTCGGCCGCGATCAGCTCACGCGGCAAAGCACTCGTTACCATGTCTGGGCCCATTTGCTTTGCAAAGCGCCATGCAAGGCGCCTGCCACCCGTTTCAAGGGTTTCGCAAGAAAACCCTGTCACAGTCTCCGGTCGACGGCTTCCAGTTTGTCGTCAAGAGGTTAATCGCCGGTTCTTCCGGAAA
>JAKSBI010000556.1 GCA_022361215.1 Hyphomicrobiales bacterium
AACCCCTATGGCAGTTTCGGCCCCGCGCGCCGCGCCGCCTTTCGCGGCCGGCCGGACGCACCAAAGCCCACGTAGCTCAGGGGTAGAGCACTCCCTTGGTAAGGGAGAGGTCGAGTGTTCAATTCACTCCGTGGGCACCACCTTTTCCCTCTAAAAACAATTGGTTAAGGTGCGAAGCAATCAAGCCCAAAATAGGCGGGCTCACCTGGGAAGCAGAGCAGGCGTCGCGTCACGCGCGGTCTAACCTACCTAGTCCCCTTGTGTTGTCAGCTGCCTCAATTCTCTCACGCGCCTCTTGTCGAGTTCGAAATGCAGGTCGGCCTTTTCGACGGGTCGGTAGTCGCGGTTGTACTCGGCGATCTCGACGAACAATGGCTCTACTGGGCCGGGTGGATTGAGACCGCGTTCCCGCGCATAGGCTTGGCGGAGCTGCTCATGTATCTGGACGAATTCTTCGACCGGTTTCAGAGCGAGGCAGTATCGCTCGTCGTCCCATCGCCCGGACTCGTTGATGCACTTCACGTAGATGTGGGTGTCGAGCGTAAGGCCGCAGCGCTCAGCCACGGCAAGAAGGCAGACACCGTCAATGACAATCGGGCCGGCAGCCGAGCGGACGGCCGTGGCAAGCTCCTCGCAACGAATGTGCTGGGTGTAGCCATCCATGTTCCCAATAAGGTGCTTGTCGAGTTCAAGATGTTGCGCCTTTAGAGCGGCCGACAGAAATTTCGCTGTTGGCGTCTTGCCGACGCCGTCGATCCCATCAATGCCAATTAGGTGCGATGTGTCTTCCGGCAGACGAGCCGCGACGTGGTCCAGAAGTTCGGGCAGCTGTGTAACGGTCGAAGTCATCCTACAGCCATATGCTCACAGGTTCCGATGGTCGGGGCAACATGCTAATCGTTCGATGCGCGGGGGAGAGCAGGGGGGCGAGATGTCGACGCTACCGCCTCCCGGGCCTGTCGGGTTCCACGACCTCGTCGAGGGCGACCAGCTTCTCTGGACCTACTGCCGCCAGTGCCACCAGGAGGTGGAGATCCTGGCCCGCACGTTGTCCCGCCTGAGACGCCGGTACCAGGGATCGCCGAGCGGCTGACGTGTTTGGCGTGCGGGGGCCGGGAAGTCTGGGCGTCGGCCAGTTGTGCGAGGGACGGTTCTTCGGCGGGCAGGCGTTTGGCCGTGGTGGAGGATTGGTGCAAGCGGAGTGATATCCTTGTATAGAGATTGATTCGAATCCTGAAATGTAGAGCTGATTCAATAGAGTCAAGATGACGCAATCTCGCCCGAAGAAACAACACTTCGTTCCTCGTTTTTATCTCGAAAATTTCGCCATTTCTGATTCTTCTAAGAAGATATGGACATATGACACGCAATGGAATCGTCTATATGGCAGAGTAGCGAGAGAGACCGCGGTCGAAACGAATTTTTACTCGTTCAAGGACGAAGACGGACAGTATCGTGATGATATCGAGATTTGGCTATCTCACGTAGAAGGCAAAGCGGCCGGTCTGTATTCCAAAGTCCTCGCCGGTGAGATTCTAAATGGTCAAGAACGAGCTGATTTCGCCATGTTCTTAGCGACACTGTATGCCAGAAGTCCATCAATTCTAAGAGTTCTTGGTGAGACTCTCGGTGCTGAAGTCGAGAGCATGATGAATTTTATAACCGCAGATCGAAAGAGATTTGATGACTCTGTCAATCAATATATTTCCCAAACCGGAAAGATGATGAGTGAAGAAATAAAAGATCGTATTTTCAATGGCTTGAGAGATAAATCAAAATATGCACTTGTCGTGAACCGTAATGCTATGCTGCAAGCAGCGATCGAAGCCAGCGAAAGATTGGCAAGAATATTCTTTCAGATGGGCTGGGTTACTACGAAATCGAAGGGCCCAGGCCTGATCACAGGCGACAGTCCTGTTGTGCAGCACACTGCACCGGGGAAGTTTCACCCTGTCTTTGGTGGCGGTGGGTTTCTCAGATTGGAGAACTTTGTATCCGTACCGCTATCACCTCAACACTGCCTCGAGCTGTATTGGGATAAGGATTACGACTCTGGGGTCATGTCGCTTACAGCTGATCGCGTGCGCGACTTGAATCGTGAACGTGCGATTTTTTCAGATCGCTTCCTCTTCTCGAGCATCAAAGACGACGGCATTCGCAATCTTGGGCAAAAGTACAAAGATGAAGGCCTAAAGGTGGTGGTCTCTGGGCCCGGCAGAATTGCACCGATCAAAGTCAAGGGGCGCATGGGCAGGTGACTCGCAGATCGGCAATTTGGTGTGTCAGGCGGCGGTCCGCTCAGTCATAGCCAGCGGCACGCGGTTGAACAGGCCTTCGGCGTAGAACTTTGGTGTCCTAATCGACACGCCCGTTAATGCGACGTCATGAGTCTTCTCCGCCCTGTCGCTCTGGTGCCCAGGTCGTGCGGCGCACCGAGTAGCTAGCGAATGCGGACTGAGCCGCCCATCCTCAATTCGCCTCAATCCACCCCGTCAGCCGCTCCATCGCCTCGCTCATGCTCTCGGCCGAGCGGGCGTAGCAGATGCGCAGGAAGGTCTCGCCGCCGGGGCCGAAGGCGGTGCCGGGGGCGAGGCCGATATTGGCCTCGTCGACCAGGCGCTCGGCGAGCCGGTTCGTGTCGTCGTAGCCCTCGATGCCGACGAGCAGGTAGAAGGAGCCGTCGGGCCAGGCGAAGCGGGCGCGGTTGAGGGGGGCCAAGGCCTCGCAGGCGATCTGGCGGCCGCGTCGGGCGCGCTCGATCTGCTCGGCGACGAAGGGCTCGCCCTCCTCGATGGCGGTGATGCCGGCGCGCTGCATGAAGACCGCGACGCCGGAGGTGTTGTACTGGATCAGGTTCTCGATGACCTGGCCGATCTCCGGGGGCGCTTGCAGCCAGCCCATGCGCCAGCCGGTCATGGACCAGTTCTTCGAGAAGGTGTTGACCAGGAGCGCCCGGTCGTCGGGCGTGACGGCGTGCTGGAAGCTCGGCGCCAGGTCGCCGTGATAGTAGAAGCGGCTGTAGACCTCGTCGGCGATCAGCCAGATGCCGCGCTCCCGCACGAAGGCGAGGATGCGGTCGATCTCGTCTTTCGAGATGGTCCAGCCCGTGGGGTTGGCCGGCGAGTTGATGAAGAGGGCGCGCGTCCTCGGCCCGCAGGCGGCGAGCAGGCGGTCGAGATCGAGCTGCCAGCCGTCGGGGCCGAAGTCGAAGGGGACGCAAACCGGCCGGGCGCCGGAGATCTCGGCAGCGGCCGCGAAGTTGGGCCAGGCGGGCGTCGGGATCACGACCTCGTCGCCGGGGCCGGCCACGGCCTGGATGGCGATCTGGATGGCCTGCATGCCCGAGCCCGTGACGAAGATCCGTTCCGGGTCCGTCGTGCGTTCGTAGAGGCGGCCCAGATAGCGGGCGATGGCGTCCCTCAGCTCCGGGATGCCGCGCTGGTGGGTGTAGAAGGTCTCGCCGGCCCGCATGGAGCGGTGGGCCGCGTCCGAGATGAAGTCCGGCGTCGGCATGTCGCCCTCGCCGGCCCAGAGCGGGATCAGGCCCTCCCGGTCCCGGCCGTAGTTCATCACGCGCACGATGCCGCTCTCCGGCAGCTCCACGGCGGTGGGTCTCAGGCTCGAGACGAAGGGGTCTGCGTGCGTCATCCTTGGCGCGGTCCCGAAAAGCGCGGGCCCGGCGGAACGGCCGCCAGGCCCGCATGCTGCAATGTTGGGCCTAAGCTAGTCGCGTGGGCCGCTCAAGGAAAGGGGCCGAGCGCACCCGGACCGCGACAGACGCTGGATACCTCCAAGTGCGGGCAGGGCAAAAGGATGGCCCGCCCCGGGTAACCATCGCGGCCGGAATTGGACTCGCGCGGCCCGCGGCGGCAATGTAAGTTTTTCCAACTCATGCCTTTTTGCGGCGCGCCAGCGTTCGCGCCGCGGAACGTCAGCGGCCAGGGCGCATGATCGACGGCTGGATCATCATCACGGCGGCGCTCGCCTATCTGGGCTTCCTGTTCGCCGTGGCTCATTACGGCGACCGGCAGGCGCGTCAGAAGAAGTACGCCGCCGGACGCCCGGCCATCTACGCCCTCTCGCTCGCGGTCTACTGCACGTCCTGGACCTTCTTCGGCAGCGTCGGCCTGTCGGCCACCTCGGGGCTCGACTTCATTCCGGTCTATCTCGGGCCGATCGTCATGTTCGCGGCCGGGGCGCCGCTGCTGATCCGCATCGTGCGCATCTCCAAGGCGCAGAACATCACCTCCATCGCGGACTTCATCGCCGCCCGCTACGGCAAGAACCCGTCGCTCGCCGCCATCGTCACGGTCATCGCCGTGGCCGGCACGCTGCCTTACATCTCGTTGCAGCTGAAGGCGGTGTCCGACGCGGTCACGACGCTGTTGAGCCCGGTGGGCCCGGGCGTGGCCGCGGTGCTCCAGCACACGCCGCTCGGCGACATCGCCTTCATCATCGCCGTCACCATGGCCGCTTTCGCCATCCTGTTCGGTACGCGCCACATCGACGCGACCGAGCACCAGGAAGGGCTGATGCTGGCCATCGCGACCGAGTCGGTGGTCAAGGTCCTGGCCTTCCTGCTGGTCGGGGCCTTCGTCACCTTCTCCATGTTCGGCGGGCTCGGCCCGCTGATCGAGCGGGCCACGGCGAGCGAGGAGATCGAGAGCCTGTTCGCCCGCGGCTTCGACGGCGGGGCCTGGCTGACCATCACGTTTCTGAGCCTGGTCTGTATCATTCTGCTGCCGCGCCAGTTCCACGTCGCGGTGGTGGAGAACAACTCCGAGCGCGAGATCCGTCTGGCCCGCTGGCTGTTCCCGCTCTATCTGATCGCCATCAACCTCTTCGTCGTGCCCATCGCGATCGCCGGCCTGCTGACGTTCCCGAAGGGCGCGGTCGATGCCGACATGTTCGTGCTGGCGCTGCCGCTCTCGGCGAACGCCAAGTTCGTGACGCTCGCGGCCTTCATCGGCGGGCTCTCGGCCGCCACGGCCATGGTCATCGTCGCCACCGTGGCGCTCTCGATCATGGTCTCCAACGACCTGATCGTGCCGCTGCTGCTGCGCCGCCGGCAACTCGCGGTGGCCGACCGGGAAGACATGAGCGCGCTGCTGCTCAATGTGCGCCGCTCGGCCATCTTCGCCATCCTGATCCTGGCCTATGTGTTCTATCGCATGGTGGGCGAGTCCTTCCCGCTCGCCTCCATCGGACTGTTGTCCTTCGCGGCCATCGCCCAGTTCACGCCCGCCTTCTTCGGCGGCCTGATCTGGCGCCGGGCCACTGCCCGCGGCGCCATCGCGGGCGTGGTTGCAGGCTTCGCCGTCTGGGCCTACACGCTGCTCCTGCCTTCCTTCATCAATGCCGGCTGGATGAGCCGCGAGCTGCTCGAGTCCGGGCCCTTCGGCCTGGTCCTGCTCCGGCCGCAGATGCTGTTCAACCTCGAGTTCGACCCGATCACCCACGGTGTCGTCTGGAGCCTGTTCGCCAACATCCTGGCCTATGTGATGGTGTCGCTGCTGCGCGCGCCCGAGCCGATCGAGCGCTTGCAGGCCAATGTCTTCATCCAGGACGAGCTGGTCGGCCCCTCGACCCCGTCCTTCCGGCTCTGGCGCACCTCGATCCTGGTGGAAGACCTGAAGCGGACCGCCGCGCGCTATCTCGGCGAGGATCGCGTGGAGCGCTCGTTCGAGGAATACGCCAAGAGCCGGGGCACGCCCTTCGAGGACCAGGGCGAGGCGGACGTACAGCTCTTGCGGTTCACGGAGAACCTGCTGGCCAGCGCCATCGGAGCGGCCTCGTCCCGGCTGGTGCTCTCGCTGCTGCTGCGCCGGCGTGCGGTCGGCATGAAGTCGGCGATGAAGCTGCTCGACGATGCCTCCGAGGCGATCCAGTACAACCGCGATCTGCTGCAGTCGGCGCTCGATCAGGTGCGCCAGGGCATCAGCGTCTACGACAAGGATATGCGCCTGATCTGCTGGAACCGGCAGTTCCGGGAAATCCTCAACCTGCCGCCGGAGCTCGGCCGTGTCGGCGTCCCGCTCGACGAGCTGATCCGGTTCAGTGCCGGACGCGGCGATCTCGGCTCCGGCAATGTGGAGGACATCGTCTCCGACCGGATCCACAAATACGTCTCCACCCAGGAGACGTTTCAGGAGCGACTCGACGACGGCGGGCGGGTGATCGAGGTGCGCACCAACGCCATGCCGCAGGGCGGCATCGTCACCACCTATATGGACATCACCGACCGGGTAGAGGCCGCCGAGGCCCTGGCCCGCGCCAACGAGAACCTGGAGCGGCGGGTGCGGGAGCGCACCGCCGAGCTCACCAAGGTGAACCGCGAGCTGGCCGAGGCCAAGGCCAAGGCCGACGAGGCCAATCTGGACAAGACCCGGTTCCTCGCCGCCGCCGGTCACGACATCCTGCAGCCGCTGAACGCGGCCCGCCTCTATACGACCAGCCTGGTGGAGCGCAAGCGCCGCGGCGAGGACCGCCGCCTGGCGCGCAACATCGACATGTCGCTGGAGGCCGTCGAGGAGATCCTGAACGCGCTCCTGGACATCTCCCGTCTGGACACCGGCGCCATGAAGCCGGAGATCTCGGTGTTCCCGGTCAACGACCTCTTGCAGCAGCTGGCGCTGGAGTTCGAGCCGCTGGCGACCGAAAGGGGGCTGGAGTTCTCCGTGCTGCCGTCGTCGCTGCATGTCAGGTCGGATCGGCGGCTGCTCAGGCGCGTGTTGCAGAACCTGGTCTCCAACGCCATCAAATACACCGAGACCGGACGCGTGGTGCTCGGCTGCCGGCGGCGCGGCGGCACTGTGGTCGTGCAGGTCCACGACACGGGGCCGGGGATCCCGCTGGCCAAGCAGTCGCTCATCTTCAAGGAGTTTCAGCGGCTGGCCAGCAACGCGGCGGGCACGCGCGGCCTCGGTCTCGGGCTCTCCATCGTCGAGCGCATCGGCCGGGTGCTGGAGCATCCGATCGATCTCAAGTCCAAGCCCGGCCGCGGCTCGGTCTTCTCGGTCGCGCTGCCGGTGGCGGACGCTGTGGCGGTGCCCGAGCGCCGGCCGCGGAGGCGCACGGTGGGGGCCGGGCAGATCGCCGGCTGCCGGGTGCTGTGCATCGACAACGAGCCGGACATCCTCGATGGCATGGAGACGCTGCTGTCGAGCTGGGGCTGCCACGTCACCAAGGCCGTCGGCCTGGCGCAGGCGGTCTCGGAGCTTGGGAAGCGCCGCACGGAGCTCGACATCATCCTGGCCGACTATCACCTTGACGACGGCACGGGGCCGGAGGCCGTCGGAGCTTTGTTCGACAAGCTCGGATACGCCGTTCCGGCCGTCATCATCACCGCGGACCGCTCGCCGGAGGTCCAGGAGCGGATACGGAGCGCCGGGCTGCAACTGCTGCGCAAGCCCGTGCGTCCGGCCGCGCTCAGGGCGCTGATGGCGCAGGCGCGGATCCGGCGCGCCGCGGCGGAGTAGGGCGAAAAAACTCGGTTAAGTGGCGGCCTTTTGCTGCCACTCGGCGCCTTCGATCCGGTTCACGGCGATCACGGCCTGGGTCCGGCTGTCGACGTTGAGCTTCTGCAGAATGGCCGAGACATGGGCCTTGACGGTGGCTTCCGAGACGCTGAGCTTGAAGGCGATCTGCTTGTTGAGCAGGCCTTCGCTCAACATCATCAGGACGCGCACCTGCTGGGGCGTCAACGTCGCGAGCCGCGTCACCAGCTCCGCCGTCTCGCCGTCTCCGGCCTGATCCAGGTCCAGGTCCGGCGGCGTCCAGACCTCGCCCTTCAGCACGTCCCCGATCGCGGCGCGGATGGTCTCGACGGGCAGGGATTTGGGAACGAAACCCGAGGCGCCGAACTCGAGGCAGCGCCGGATCGCGGCGGGGTCCTCGTTCGCGGAGACCACGACCACCGGGATCTCCGGATACTGTGCCCTCAGATACATCAGCCCCGAGAAGCCCTTGATGCCGGGCATGGAGAGGTCGAGCAGCACCAGATCGACGTCGGCGTTGCCCTCGAGCACCTGCGAGAGGCCGTCGAGCGATCCGGCCTCCGCAATCTCCAAGTCGTCGAAGCTGTCGCTTAGCGCCTGACGCAGCGCATCTCGAAACAGCGGATGATCATCGACGATGACAATGCGATAGGCCGCCATGCCGAACGGCTCCCAAATCCTCCCTGCGCCCCTCGCGCCGGTCACGCGGAGGGACATCTTTATCCATACCCCAGTTTCCCGTGCTTTGCCACTTCCTAGCCCCCGATGCCGGTCGGTCGATAGAAATACATGCCATTCGATTTCCTCGCGCGATCAGCCTCCTATGTTCGAAACAGGACACTAGGCAGGCTCCGCGAAGGCTGCTAACCGTCAGTATGAAGTTCGGCGCCGATGTGCCACGGTGCGACCATGGCGCAAGCCTATGAGGTTCAGGAACGGGAGCGGCGACGGGGTATCCGAGACTCATGATCGAAGACGAACATCGCCCCGGACATTGGCGGCGATCGATGATCTGGGCGGCTGTCGCGCTCTCGGCCGTGGTCGTGTTCGCGGTGCTCGCGCCCCTCAATGTGGACTCCCTCAACGGTGTCATCGTGCTGGGGTTTCCGCTCGGCTTCTTCCTGGCAGCGCAGGGGGGGCTGATCGCCCTCGTCGCCCTCGCCTTCTGGTTCGTCAACCGGCAGGAGCGGACCGACCGGCGGCACGGCGCCTCGGAAGACCTGTGACCGGGTGGCCGAAATGACGGCCGAGGCGCCACGCTACCGCCCTCTGAACCCGCGGCTCGGGACGCACTACGCCATCTTCATGAGCGCCTTCGTGTCGCTCGTCCTGCTGCTGGCGATCCTGGAACAGCTCGGCGCGCGCAAGCTTTGGCTGAGCCACATCATGATGGTCGTGCCGGTGCTGTTCTATCTCGGCATCGCGGTCATGACGCGGACGCTCGACACCCACGAATACTACGCCGCCGGACGCCGGGTGCCGTCCGTCTTCGGCGGCCTGGCGCTGGCCGTTTCGGCCATCGGCGGCGTCGGCTTCTTCGCGCTCACGGGAGCCGTCTATCTGATCGGCTTCGACGCGCTGAGTATCGCGCTCGGCCTGGGGGCGGGCTTCGTCGTGGCCATGGTCCTGATTGCGCCCTATGTCAGAAAGGCCGGCTCGTACACGCTCGCCGGCTTCCTGCGCGAGCGTTATGGCAATCGGCTGCTCGGGCCAATCGGCGCCTTGTTGGCACTGCCACCGGCGATGCTGCTGCTCGCCGTCGAGCTGCGCCTGGGTGCCTTTGTCGCGTCGCTGTTCGCTTCCGTCTCCTATCAGACGGCGATCGCTCTCGGTGCCGGGGCGATGGGTGTCGCGGTGCTTCTGGGCGGGCTGCGCTCCCTCACCTGGACGCAGTGCGTGCAATACGTGGTGGTCATGATCGGCTTTCTCGTGCCGGTGACCATCGTCTCGCTGATGGTGACCAACCTGCCGGTGCCGCAGCTCACCTATGGCGACGTGTTCGAGCGCGTCGCCACGCTCGAGCTGGCCATCGGCATCGGCGCCCAGGACCCCGGCACGTTGGCGCAAGCGCTGCCGGGCGAGCGGCCGGAGACCGTCATAAAGCCGTTCCTGCAGGCCTTCGGCGCCGTGACGAGGGGCGATTTCGTGATCCTGCTGTTCTGCTTCCTCGCCGGCACGGCCGTGATGCCGAGCCTGGTCACGCGCGCCGGTACGGCGACGAGCGGCTTCGAGGCGCGCCGCGCCATGGGATGGGGCGCTCTGTTCCTCGTCCTCTTCCTGGTGACGGTGCCGGCCTATGCCACATTCGCCAAGCTGCTGACGTTGCAGGATCTCGTCGGAACCCCGCTCTCGCAGCTTCCCGACTGGATCGGAAAGCTCCGCGACGCAGAGCTGGCGGATGTCGCGGACCGCAATGGCGACGGTGTCATCGGCGCCAGCGAGCTGTTCGTGGCACGCGACGGCGTGGTCTTGGCGTTGCCGATCATGGCCGGGCTCCCCTTCATTCTGGTCGTGCTGATCGCGACATCGGGCATCGCCGCGACGCTGGCGGCAGGGGGCGCGCATGCCCTGACCATGGGAAGCACCCTCAGCGAAGACATCTATCGCGGCGTGCTGCACCCATCCGCGACGCCCGGGAAGCGGTTGCTCGTGGCGCGGTTGGCCACGGTCGCCCTGATCGGCCTGACGGCGTGGTATGTCGCCGAGAGCGAGTTCGACGTCCTCAAGGTGGCGGCCTGGGCCATGTCGCTGGCGGCTTCCAGCTTCCTGCCGGCGCTGGTGCTCACCATCTGGTGGAAACGTGCCACGAGCTGGGGTGTGCTTGCAGGCATGATCGCGGGCTTCGCTGTCTCCGCGAGCAGCATCGCCCTGTCGCAGGCCGGAGAGCAGGCCTCGGGGTCCGGGGATATGGGCCTGATCTCGGCTCTTTTCGGCGTCCCGCTCGGCTTCGGCGTGGCCGTTGCCGTCAGCCTGATCACACCGCGGCCGGACGAGCGCACCCTGGAATTCGTCAACGCCATGCGCGATCCGGGCGGCGAGGCCCTGCATGACCGTGCGATCCGGGCGTCTGCCTCCGGTCAGCGACGCGACGCGACCGTGGGGCCGATGTAGGGGGCCATGGAGCGTCTGGCGCTTTATCCGGAGATCGAGCCGTTCCGAACGGGGCGCCTGAAGGTCTCGAACCTGCATGAGATTTATTTCGAGGAATGCGGCAATCCGGAGGGCAAGCCGGCCTTGCTGGTCCATGGCGGTCCGGGCGGCGGCGCCAACGCCCTGATGCGGCGCTATCACGACCCGGCGCACTACCGCATCATCCTGTTCGACCAGCGCGGCTGCGGCCGCTCGACGCCGCACGCGGAGCTGGAGGGCAACTCGACCTGGGCCCTGGTCGAGGACATGGAGCGGCTGCGCGCGCATCTCGGCGTGGAGCGGTGGCAGCTGCTCGGCGGCTCCTGGGGGTCGACCCTTTCGCTGGCCTATGCCCAGACCCATCCGGACCGCATCGCCGAGCTGATCCTGCGCGGCATCTTCACGCTGCGCCGCCGCGAGCTCGAATGGTTCTACCAGGAGGGCTGTAGCTGGATCTTTCCCGAGGCCTTCGAGGACTATCTCCGGCCCATCCCGGAGGAGGAGCGCGGCGACATGATCGCCGCCTATTACCGCCGCCTCACGGATCCGGACCGGGCCGTGCAACTCGAGGCGGCCCGCGCCTGGAGCGTCTGGGAGGGCACGACGCTCTCGCTGCTGCAGGACCCGGCTCGCGTGGCCAAGTTCGCCGCCGACGAGTACGCGCGCGCCTTCGCCCGCATCGAGTGTCACTACTTCATCAATGGCGGCTTCTTCGAGCGCGACGACCAGCTGATCGCCGATGCCGGCAAGCTGGCGGGCCTGCCCGGCATCATCGTGCACGGACGCTACGACGTGGTGACGCCGGTGAGGACGGCCTGGGAGCTGGCGGCGGCCTGGCCCGACGCGGATCTGCGCATCGTGCCCGACTCGGGGCACGCCATGACGGAGCCCGGAATCATTCGAGAGCTGGTCGCCGCGACGCGGACGTTCGGGCCGGAGGCGGCTACCGGCTAGGGTTGCGTGCGCCCTCGGCCGCCGTTCCGGGTTCCGAGGAAATGCAGCGCGACCTCCCGTCGGTGCGGCAGTGCCCGGTGCTCGATCAGAAAGAGCCCCTGCCACGTGCCCAAGACGGCGCGGCCGTCGCGGACCGGAACGTTCAGGCTGGTCGACGTTACCATGGCCTTGATGTGCGCCGGCATGTCGTCCGGTCCCTCGATGGTGTGCCGATAGGCGGCTGTCTCGGGCGCCAGTCCGTCGAGCGCATCGGCGAGGTCGCGGCGGACGTCGGGGTCGGCGTTCTCCTGGATGGTCAGGGAGGCGGAGGTGTGGCGGATGAAGACGGTCAGCAGGCCCTCTTCGGCGGCGACCGTGCGGAGCCAGTCCTGGGTCTCCGCCGTGATCTCGGTGAAGCCCGGCCCGCTTGTCTCGACGACGAGCGTATGGCTCGCCTGCGCCAAGTGTTCCATATGATCGGACATCACGTCGCCTGGCGGGTGCGACCCGCGCCGCGCAGGATCGCCATGCCGCTCGCGGCGACGATCAGCGCGCCGATGAAGGTGCCGAGCGTCGGCACCTCGGCGAACACCAGATAGCCGGCGATCGCCGCCCAGATGATCTGCGTGTAGATCATCGGCGAGACGACCGCGGGCGGCGCGTAGCTGAAGGCGAGGATCAGCAGAAAATGCGCGCAGGTGCCGAAAGCGCCGGCGAGTGCGATCCAGCCCCAGATCGCCGGCGGCAGCGACTCCGAGGCAAACAGGAACAGCGTCGGCGTCAGCAGCAGGGTCGCGAACAGACCGACATAGAAGAGCTGCGGCAAGGGCTGCTCCACGCGTGCGGCAAGCCGCGTCAGAACGTGATAGGCGCCGAGCGCCACCGCCATGGCAACCGCATAGGTCAGGAACCAGCCGATCTCCGGCGCGGACGGATCGAGCGCGATGACGACGCCGGCAAAGCCAGCGACGATCCAGAGCCATTGCGTGGCCGTGGTGCGCTCCGAGAGAGCCACGCCGGAGAGGGCGGCCGCCACCAGCGGCGCCGAGAGCATGGCCACATAGGTCTGGGTCAGCGTCATGTGCCGGAGGGAGAGCAGGATGGCCACCGTGGTGGCGGCCAGGCAGAAGCCGCGCACGAGCTGCAGCATTGGGCGCTTGACCGCAACCATCCGGCTGGCGCCGATGAAAGGGATCAGCAGCGCCAGGTAGAGGACCTGCATCAGGCTGCGGGCCCAGGCCAGCGCCCACAGATCGTGCGAGCCGACGAGCATCTTCAGCACCGTGTCGAGGCAGGTGAAGCTCATCACGCTCAGGACCATCAGGCCCGCGCCGATCAGAGTGCTCTGGCGCCTGACATAGGTCGGCGCGTTGGGGCTCTCACGGCGGCTGTCGGACGTTCGGTCGGTCAAGGCATTTCCTTTCAAGCGTTGCATGAGACGGCAAGCCGCAGGCTCTGTCCAGTCCGACGGCACCCGATTCCAGTGCCTGGAACGGAACGACTTGTTCGCAGCCGTTTGGGCCGATATTGAAGGGCGCTCGGATCTCGTATGGCGGCAGAAGGGGGCAGCTCATGAAGCTCATGGTGTTCGAAAAGGGTGACGACACGGCGCTTGGCGTCGTCGACAGCGAGGATCTGATCGATCTCTCGCGCCTGGACGCAGGGCTTCCTGCCGATGTCGGCGCGCTTGCCGCCGGCGGCGATGCGGCCATGGAGCGCGTGCGGAGCGCACTTGCCGGCGACACGGCGTCGGCCCGCCTGCCGCTCGCCGAAGCCAGGCCGGCCCTGCCGGTACCGGCGCCCGGCAAGTTCATCTGCATGGGCCTCAACTTCGCGGATCATGCCAAGGAAGGTGGGCACGATGTGCCGGACTATCCGGCGCTTTTCATGCGGGCGCGCACGTCTCTGGTGGCGGCCGAGGCGCCGGTGATCCGACCGCGTTGCTCCGAGCAGCTCGACTATGAGGCCGAACTGGTGATCGTCATCGGCAAGACGGCGCGGCATGTGGCCGAGGATCGGGCGCTCGAGCACGTCTTCGGCTACACGCTGTTCAACGATGTCTCGGTGCGCGATTACCAGCGCAAGGGCGCGCAATGGACGGCGGGCAAGAATTTCGATGGCACGGGCCCGCTCGGGCCGGTCGTGGTGACGGCCGACGCGCTGCCGCCGGGGGCGTCGGGGCTGCGCATCCAGTCGCGGCTCAACGGGCAGGTGATGCAGGATTCGAACACCGCCAACATGATCTTCTCGACCGCCCGGACCATTGTCATCCTGTCGGAGTTCATGACACTCGAGCCGGGCGATCTGGTTGCACTCGGCACGCCCGAAGGGGTCGGACATGCGCGCCGGCCCCCGGTCTGGATGAAGGCCGGCGATATCGTCGAAGTCGAAGTGGATGGTGTCGGCGTCCTGCGTAACCCGATCGTCGACGAGGACGCCGCCGCTTAAAGCATGTCTCCCGAAAGTGGATCCCGGTTTCGGGACAATAGACATGCTTCACCAAAGAGCTGGAGCAATGGCGCCGATCTCTCGGGTCCGCAACGCAAATCTCAGCAGGCCCTAGAGGCCGCTCTCGCCAGGCTTGTCTCGCAGGGACTCCGCCATGTCGCGGAAGCGCTGCATCATTTTCTCGAAAAAGACGGTGACCCGGTCGACGTCTTGCCCAGCCGAAACCGCCGGGCCGTCCTGGCCTGCCGTTTCGCCAGTGCTTGCGGCCGTCTTGACCGGCGCTTTCTGGAGATCGCCGATCGTCTCCTTGAACAGACGGATCTCCTCCGTCAATTGCTCGATCTCCTGCTGCACCCTTGCGCGGTCCGCGGCGGCGGTCTTGGCCGCCTCCTCCCGTAGACCGCGGTTTTCCTCGGTCAGCCGTTCGACCTCCCGCTGCCAATTCGCCCGATCCGCTTTGGCCTCGGTCTTCAGCCGGCGGTTTTCCTCGCTCAGCCGCTCAGCCTCCCGCTGCATCTCCTTGCGTTGGGCGGCGGTGGAGGCCTCCAGCTCCTTGTTTTGCCGGGTCAGCCGCGTGACCTGCTTCTGCATCTTGGTTCGTGCGGCTGCGGTGTTGGCGGCGGCTTTCTCCCTCAGCGCACGGTTCTCTTCGGCGAGCTTTTCGATTTTCTGTTGCAGGTCGGCTTGATCGCCGGAGACGTTGCCGTTGCCACTTTTCTTCAGCCGGGCGTTCTCCTCGGTCAAGCGGTCGATCTCCCGCTGCAAGGCCAGCGCATCGTCGGCGACGCTCTGGCACACCCATCGGCTGAACCTTTCGCCGCAAATGGAAACGGCGCCGGTCTGGCTGTCGAGGCGGACGATGCCGTTGCCGGACGGCACCATGGTGTAGCGGCCCGCCTCCTGGCTCTGGACAGGTGCCGGCTGAGCCACGAGGAGGGTCGTCAGACAGGCCAGCAAGGCGAATTCTCGGGTCATTGCTTCTCTCCAGAGGCCACCGCCGCGCGGCCGCGATTATTGGTTTCCGCTCTCTGCCTCCGGTAGCCCGTAGGGCGCGCGTCCGCTCTCGAGCATTTCGTCCAGGAACTCCAGGCGATCTTGGCCCCAAAATGCTTCGCCGTCGACCACATAGGTCGGTGCGCCGAAATAGCCATTTTCCATGGCGGTCCGGGTCGTCTCTTCGTATTGCCGGCCGACGGGGTCGCTCTGCGCTTCGGCGACGATCCGGGCGCCGGGCAGCCCGGTCTGGTCGGCAAGGGTCTGCAATGCGCCGGTTGCCGCCACGTCGGCGTCCTCCGCCCAGACGGCTTTCATCGTGCGTCCAATGAAGGCCGCGGGGTCGTGATCCTCGTTGGCTGCCGCGATCACCATCCTGTCGGCGAGCTGCGCATCGAAGGGCCAGTGCTTCGGCGCAAGGTTGAGCGGTACGCCACGCCGCTCGCGCCAGCGCTGCAGCTCGACGAGACGGTAGTTTTGCCGCGCAACGTGACGCTGCGCCAAGGGCAGTCCGCCCGTTTCCGCGAAAACGGTGGCCAGATTGACGGGACGATAGGCGACCTCGGCATCGTGCCGCCGCGCAATCTCCTGAAAGCGGTCGTGGCCGAGATAAGTCCATGGTGAAGGCATCGAGAAATAGACGTCGATCTTGCGCGGCACTTTGCTCTCCCTTGAAGGACTGGACTGCACACGACCGTTTGGGACGCGGCGCATTGCAGAATGAGACAGGATTTAACCCAATATTTACCGCGAACTGAAAGGTTGAATTCGAGCGTCCGCAAAAGGTGTCGCGTTCGGACAGGCGAGCGCGCGCCGGCGTCCGTTTCCCGAGGAAGCGGCGCCGGGCTCGTTGCGCACCGCGATTTGGGTTCGTCGTCCAGGGGAGCGGGATGACCGCAGACGCAGAATTGAGCACCGCCCGCATCGGAGAAGCGTCCGAGCCGTCGACTGCTGCCGTGCCGGATCAGGGCAGCGTATATCATGTGCCGGGTGGCATCCGGGATGCCGTGGCGACAGCGCATCCGGACACGGGCGCGCTTGGCTCGCCGACCGATACCGGGAGCCCAGGCATCGAGACTCACGACGGTCGCTATCGCGACGCGCTGGAAGACTTGCATGCGCGTCTTGATCAAATCGCCCAATTGATGACCGACGACGCGCACCACGACACCGGAGCGCAGGGTGGGGATGCGTCAGCGCCGGTCGAAACGCAGGTCGCCGCCTTGGCCGAACGCGTCAGGCAGGCGGATGCGGTCAGGCGCAGCCAACCCCAGGGCGCACCGCCGAACGAGATCGAGAGCCGCCTCGAAGCCTCTGCGGCGCCAATTGAGGAACCGGCCATGCAACCGGAAACTGAGATCCCGCCGACCGTTTCGGCCCTGGATCAGGAGCTTCAGAGCTTGAACGTTCGCCTGGAGCAGTCGCTTGCGGCGCCCGCACCGGCGAATGAGGTCGAGCCTCAGAGCGCGCAACCTGCGGAGCCGGAGCATCCTGGCGGCGCAATGCCGG
>JAKSBI010000280.1 GCA_022361215.1 Hyphomicrobiales bacterium
GCCATTTGCCTCTCGATCTCGCTGAGGGGCCAGTGGAATGGATGCCCGGATCAGGTCCGGGCATGACGAAAATCGAGGGCCAGCAGACCTACCGAAATGCTGTCTGATCGCAGCATTGCAGGCAAGAAACCAAGGCCGCGCCTGCCATGCAGATCGACACGCCCCGAAAATCCCGGACACCACTGCGCTTTCGCGGGAATGACGACAAGGGGGGGGCAGCGAGCCCCCTCAAGTCGAAGACGCCCCAGGATCTGTTGTGAATCCTGAGTCTCAACAGGCCCTAAAGCATGTCTCTCGAAAGTGGATACCGGTTTCGGGAAAAAAGACAGGCTCTAGGGTGGCTGGGCAGGGAGAACGGGGCGGATTCGCGCTTCAAGACAAGGCAAATGTTCCGAAGACGTGATTGCCGTTCTGTCTCAAGGGAATATTATGGCTGGATCGACAGTCTAGTACCCACAGGGAGGTTAGCCTCATGAGGCTGAGAAGAGTGGCATACGGCGCCCTGATCGGCGCAGGTCTCGCGGTCGCCGGCAGCCCGGCGTCGGCGGAGAACGTAATCCGCTGGGCCAGCCAGGGCGATGCCCTGACGGCCGACCCGATGGCGGCGAACGAGTCGCCGACCAACTCGGCGGCGCGCAAGATCTACGACGTGCTGGTCTATGCGGACAAGGACCTGAAGTTCACGCCGTGGCTGGCGACCTCCTGGAAGCTGGTCAACCCGACGACCTGGGAGTTCGAGCTGCGCAAGGGCGTGAAATGGCACGACGGCTCGGACTTCACGGCCGAGGACGTCAAGTTCAGCTTCGAGCGCGCCCTGTCGGAGACCTCCGACTTCAAACGGCAGATCAACAGCGTCGAGGCGGTCAAGATCATCGACCCCCACAAGGTCCAGATCATCACCACCGGACCGAACCCGATCCTGCCCAACCAGCTCACCAACATCTTCATCATGTCGAAGGCCTGGTCCGAGAAGCACGGGGTCACCAAGCCGCAGAACCGAGCGGCCAAGGAAGAGACCTACGCGGTGCGCCACGCCATGGGCACCGGCCCCTTCAAGCTGGAGCTGCGCGAGCCGGACGTGAAGACGGTCCTGGTCAAGAACAAGGACTGGTGGGGCCTGAAGACATACCCGCACGAGGTCGACCGCATCATCTACACGCCCATCGCCAACCAGGCGACGCGCGTGGCGGCGCTGCTCTCGGGCGAGCTCGACTTCATCCTGGACCCGCCCCTGCAGGACCTGAACCGGATCAAGAGCACGCCGGGCCTGAAGATCAAGCAGACGGCGCAGACGCGCACCATCTTCCTCGGCATGAACCAGGGCCGCGACGAGCTCCTGACCTCCGATGTCAAGGGCAAGAACCCGCTGAAGGACGTGCGCGTGCGCAAAGCCTTCTACAAGGCCATCAATATCGAGGCGATCAAGAAGAAGGTGATGCGCGGCTACGCGGTGCCGGCCGGCATGATCACGTCGAAGTTCATCCACGGCTATACGCCGGAGCTCGACAAGCGCCACGCTTACGACCCGGCGGCGGCCAAGAAGCTGCTGGCGGAGGCCGGCTATCCGAACGGCTTCTCGATCCAGCTCGATTGCCCGAACAACCGCTACATCAACGACGAGGCCATCTGCCAGGCGGTGGTCGGCATGCTCGGCAAGATCGGCGTCAAGGTGACGCTCTCCGCCATTCCGAAGACGCAGCATTTCCCGAAGATCAAGAACCGGGAGACGGATTTCTACATGCTGGGCTGGGGCGTGCCGACGCTCGACTCCCACTACGTCTTCTCGTTCCTGACCCGCAGCGCCGACAAGGGCTGGAACGGCACCGGCTTCGCCGACCCGGAGATCGACAAGTTCATCAACCAGATCGAGATCGAGACCGACTTCGCCAAGCGCGACGCCCTGATCGGCAAGGTCTGGCAGCGCATGAAGGACGACATCGTCTATCTGCCGCTGCACCACCAGGTGATCGTCTGGGCCATGAACGACCGCATCGACCTGCCCATCGTGGCCGATGACGGGGTGCGCTTCATCTACACCACGTTCAAGAAGTAGCGGACGACAATCCCGCAGGGACACACCCGAACGCAGGCCTCAAACCGCGTTCGGGGCGTCCCTGCTTTTCGTTGCAGGCGTTTATGACGGCATACATCATCCAGAGAGTTCTGCAGGCCGTTGCGGTGATGGTCGTCGTCGCCCTGGTCTCGTTCATGCTGTTCAACTTCGTCGGCGACCCGGTCGACAACATGGTCGGCCAGGAGGCCTCCTACGAAGACCGGGAGGCCATGCGCGACCAGCTCGGCCTGAACGACCCGTTCCTGGTGCAGTTCGTCCGGTTCATGGGCAACGCCGCCCAGGGCGAGTTCGGCATCTCCTACCGGCTGCAACGGCCCGTGGCGACGCTGATCTCGGAGCGCATGCCGGCGACCCTGGAGCTGGTGGGCGCTTCCGCCGTGCTGGCGCTCGTCTTCGGCATCCCGTTGGGCATCTACACGGGCATCAACCGGGAGTCCTGGGTGAGCCGCGTCATCCTGACGGTGTCGCTGGTTGGCGTCTCCCTGCCGACCTTCGTCATCGGTATCCTGCTGATCTACATCTTCGCCGTGATTCTGGGCGTCCTGCCCTCCTTCGGACGCGGCGAGGTGGTCCAGCTCGGCTGGTGGTCGACCGGGTTCCTGACGGCCTCGGGCTGGAAGGCGATCATCATGCCGTCCGTCACCTTATGCCTGTTTCAGATGACGCTGATCCTGCGCCTGGTGCGCTCGGAGATGCTGGAAGTGATGCGCACCGACTACATCAAGTTCGCCCGCGCCCGGGGCCTGACGGACCGCATGGTCAATTTCGGCCATGCCTTCAAGAACACCCTGGTGCCGGTGATCACCATCGTCGGCCTCAACATCGGCTCGCTGATCGCCTTCTCGATCATCACCGAGACCGTGTTCCAGTGGCCCGGCATGGGCTTCCTGTTCATCCAGGCGGTCGGCTTCGCGGATATCCCCGTGATGGCCGCCTATCTGGTGCTGGTCGCGCTCTTCTTCGTGGCCATCAACCTGATCGTCGACATCCTCTACTTCGTCGTCGATCCGCGTCTGCGCGCCGACAAGGCCGTGGCCGCAGGCCATCAGGAGTAGGCGCGGTGGCCGAGAACCAGCTTGGCGAAGTCAGGCCCGCGGGCCGGCTGGCGCGGATCGTCGACAGCGACATCTTCTACAGCTTCAGCCGCTCGCCGGTCACCGTGGTCTCGGCCATCGTCACGGCGATCTTCTTCGTCGCCGCCGGCTTCGCACCCTGGCTCGCCCCGCACAATCCGTTCGATCCCGCGACCCTCGACCTGATGGACGGCTTCACGCCGCCGGTGTGGGAGGCCGAGGGCACCTGGAAATTCCTGCTCGGCACCGACGACCAGGGCCGCGACGTGCTCTCCACCATCATGTATGGCAGCCGGGTCTCGCTGATCGTCGGCTTCTGCGCCGTTATCTTCTCGGTCGTGCTCGGCGTCGGCGTCGGCCTGCTCGCCGGCTATCTCGGCGGCTGGATCGAGACGGTCGTGATGCGACTGGCCGATGTGCAGCTCACCATCCCCGCCATCCTGATCGCCCTGATGATCGACGGCATCGCGCATGTCCTGGTTCCGCTGCATCTCAGGGACGTCATGGCGATCTATGTGCTGATCCTGGCCATCGGCATCTCGGACTGGCCCCGCTACGCGCGGGTCACGCGCGGCGCCGCGCTGGTGGAGCGCAACAAGGAATACGTCTCCGCGGCGCGGGTGATCGGCGTTCATCCCATGATGATCATGCTGCGCCACGTGCTGCCCAACGTCATGGGCCCGGTCCTGGTGCTCGCCACCATCGGCCTGGCGCTGGCCATCATCACCGAGGCCACGCTCTCCTTCCTCGGCGTCGGCGTCCCGCCGACCACGCCGTCGCTCGGCACGCTGATCCGCATCGGCAACAACTTCCTGTTCTCCGGCGAATGGTGGATCACGCTGTTCCCGTCGCTGGCCCTGGTGATCCTGGTGCTCGCCGTCAACCTGCTGGGCGATTGGCTGCGCGACGCCCTCAACCCGAAGCTGCGATAGGAGGGCGGACCGGACCATGCCGCTTCTAGAGGTCAAGAACCTGCGTGTGGAGTTCCCGACCCGGCGCGGCACGCTGGTCGCCGTCAACGACATCTCCTTCAGCATAGACGAGGGTGAGGTGCTGGGTGTGGTGGGCGAATCGGGCGCGGGCAAGTCGCTGACCGGCACCGCCGTCATCGGCCTCTTGGAGCCGCCGGGCCGCGTGGCCGCCGGCGAGATCCGGCTCGAGGGCGAGCGCATCGACAGCCTCTCCTACGAGGCCATGCGCCGCATCCGCGGCGCCAAGATCGGCGCCATCTTCCAGGACCCGCTGACCAGCCTGAACCCGCTCTACACCGTCGGCCGCCAGCTGACCGAGACCATCTCGCTGCACACCGGCGGGCGCGAGCCGGAAGCCCGCGACCGGGCCATCGAGCTTTTGGCGGAGGTCGGCATCCCGGCGCCGGAGAAGCGCATCGACTCCTACCCCCACGAGTTCTCCGGCGGCATGCGCCAGCGCGTCGTGATCGCGCTCGCCATCTGCGCCAACCCCCGGCTGATCATTGCCGACGAGCCGACCACGGCGCTGGACGTCTCCATCCAGGCCCAGATCATCGCGCTCCTGAAGCGGCTCTGCCACGAGCACAAGACGGCCGTCATGCTGATCACCCACGACATGGGCGTGATCGCGGAGACCGCCGACAGGGTGGCGGTGATGTATGCCGGCCGCATCGCCGAGATCGGCCCGGTACGCGACGTGGTCAAGCACCCGCTGCACCCCTACACCAAGGGGCTGATGGGCTCGATCCCGATCCCCGGCCACGACGTCGAGCGCCTGGCGCAGATCAAGGGCGCCATGCCGCGCCTGACCGAGATCCCCGCGGGCTGCGCTTTCAATCCGCGCTGCCCCCAGGCGCATGCGCGCTGCTTCACGGAGCGCCCGGACCTGATGGCCACGAAAGGCGCCAGCCAGACCGCCTGCTGGCTGCATGCGCCGGGACCGGCCCATGCCTGAGCCCGGCAACTCCGGCGCGCAGGACACGCCGATCCTGCAGGTGCGCGGCCTGGCCAAGCATTTCGACGTGTCGAAGCCCTGGCTCACCCGGGTCGTCGAGGGCCAGCCGCGCCAGATCCTGAAGGCCGTGGACGGGATCGACTTCGAGATCTGCAAGGGCGAGACCTTCTCGCTGGTGGGCGAGTCCGGCTGCGGCAAGTCGACCGTGGCCAAGCTGATCGTCGGCCTGCACGCCCCATCGAGCGGCCGGATCGTCTTCGACGGCCGGGACGTGGCCGCCGCCGGGTCGCGCAAGGAGGTCGCCAGCCTGCGCCGGCGCTGGCAGATGATCTTCCAGGACCCCTATGCCAGCCTCAATCCGCGCTGGCGCGTGCGCGACATCATCGCCGAGCCGCTGCGCACCTTCGGCTTGGTGACCTCGCGGGACGACCTTCAGGACCGGGTGGCCGAGCTGCTTCTGCAGGTGGGGCTCTCGCCCCAGGACGGCGAGAAATACCCGCACGAGTTCTCAGGCGGCCAGCGCCAGCGCATCTCCATCGCCCGCGCGCTCTCCAGCAAGCCCGAGTTCCTGGTCTGCGACGAGCCCACCTCGGCCCTCGACGTCTCGGTGCAGGCGCAGATCCTGAACCTGATGAAGGATCTGCAGACGGAGCTGGGGCTGACCTATCTGTTCATCAGCCACAACCTGGCGGTCGTCTATCACGTCTCGGACAAGATCGCGGTGATGTATCTGGGCCGGCTCTGCGAGGTGGCCTCGGCGCGGGATCTGTTCCAGCGCCCGCAGCATCCCTACACGCGCCTCCTGCTCGACACGGTCCCGGACCTGGACATGACCGGCAAGGAGCGCGCCCCGGTCGCCGGCGAGGTCCCCAACCCGATCAACCCGCCCACGGGCTGCGCCTTCCACCCGCGCTGCCCCTTCGCCAACGACCGCTGCAAGAGCGAGACGCCGCGCCTCCTGCAGAGCGGCGATCACGCCATCGCCTGCCACGCCGCCGAGGAAGGCCGGCTGCCGGAGGCGGAACGCTCCGCGGAGCCACTGGCCGCCACAACCTAAGGCCGCATCCGCACCCCCCGCCGTCATTTCTGCGAAAGCAGGACTCCATTGGCAACGGCAGCGTGCAAAGGAATCCGGCGATGTATCGCGAGACGCTGTGGCTGGAGCCGATGGTACCTGCCGGGTGGCGAGGTGGAATGGATTCCTGCTTTCGCAGGAATGACGGGGGTGGAGTCTTTGTGCCTTGTCCTAGCCACCGCAAGCCGAAAGGGCTCTACAGCGGCAGCCTGCTGGTCCTGGAACACCATATGGCCGGGTACGGCGTCGGAGCCAACCCGAAACCTGCGCTTGGGGCCGACAGGTTTGGCTGGCCCGAAAAATACTCTCCGTCATTCCTGCGAAAGCAGGACTCCATTGGCGATGGCGGCACGGAACTTGGTCCGAGTGCTATTTGCCGAGGGGGCCGCGTGCCAACCGGTCTTTTCTCTCGCGTGGCACCTGTGAATGCGCTCCTGCTTTCGCAGGAATGACGCGATTGGGCCGGACTCGCTCCAGCAGCAATGGCACCGCTTACGACGCCAGCAGCGCCTCGACCAACTCCTGCACCGCAAGCCCGTCACGGAGATCCGGCAGCTTGACGGGCGCGCCCGCGAAGCGCTCTGCCGCCGCGTCCAGGTTGCGCCGGTGATCGGTCTCTGACGGGTCCTCGATCTCCGTGAGCTCCGGCTGCCAGGGGCCGCCATCGCTCGAGTCGAGCCGTCCGCCGCTGCGCATGCGGTAGGATTTCCGGCTCCCCCAGACCGTGTATTCGGTGCCCACAGGCCCCGCCCCGCCGCAAGCGGCGTTCACCACCGTCGGTACGCCGCCGAAGCTCAGCTCGGCCACGACGCGCGTCTCCGCCAGCTCCGGGTCCGGCGGATAGTGCACCGCGGCGCGCACGATCTCGCCCTCGCCGAGCAGCCTGCGGGTCAGATAGAACCAGTGGGAGAGCATCTCCCGGACGAACCCGCCCTGGGCGCGCCCCTCCAGCCATCTGGCGTGCTTCTGGAAGTCGCGCGGCCACTGGGTCAGATGGATGAAGATGTCCACGCCCGCGACCTCGCCCATCTCGCCGGAGGCAAGCTGCGTCTCGACGAAGGCGCTTGCCGCCGCGTTGCCGTGGTTGAAGTTGATGGCCGTCGGAACGCCCGACGCCTCGACGAAGGCGACGAGCTCGCGGGACGCGGCGACATCGACGCCCAACGGCTTCTCGCAATAGACGCCCTTGCCGGCCTCGGCCGCGGCCCGCACATAAGCGCCATGGCTCGCCGGCGGCGAGGCGATGTAGACGACCGACGTTTCCGCCCCTGCGATCAGCGCCTCGGCGCCGTCCGCGATCGCCACGTCAGGGTGGGCCGCCCTGACCGCATCGCAGGTCGCCGCGTCGGGGTCCCAGGCGCCGACCACCTCGAACCGCGGGTGCCGCGCCATATTGGCCAGCATGACGCGC
>JAKSBI010000451.1 GCA_022361215.1 Hyphomicrobiales bacterium
CCGGCATGACGGCGACCAGGTCGCTGCGGGAGACGATCTCGGGCACGGCGCGCCAGTGCGGCACCGTCAGGACGACACGCCGGCGCCGCCCGCCATCGACGAGCTGACGGTCGACGAAGCGGTCGGCGATGGGGCTCTGGGAGACCCTGACCTGCGGCGCCTGCACAAAAGCCTCCAACCGATCGAGCGCCTGCAGATGCGCGTGGCCGGCCCGCGCGATGCAGACCAGCCTGTCCTCGAACAGCGCCTCTGTGGCGATGGATCCTGAGGCGCGGAGCCCCGTGCTGACCGCGAGCTCGATGTCGCCGCGCTCCAGGGCGTCCTGGGTCGCGGCGGGCGAAAGGTGCGTGACCTCGAAGGAGATCTGGGGCGCCGCTCGTGTCACGTGTGCGCAAAGCCTGGGCAGTAGCAGGAAGGCCAGCAGGTCCGACATGCGAATGCGGAAGCTGCGCCGAGCCGTGGCCGGATCGAAGGGGCCGGGCTCGCCCAGGATGCGCTCCAGATCGTGCAGCGTGCGGCGGATCTCGGGCTCGAGCGCCAGGGCGCGCTCCGTCGGCACCATCTCACCGCCCTGCTTGACCAGCAGGTCGTCGCCGAAGAGTTGGCGCAGCCGGGCGAGCGCGGCGCTCATGGCCGGCTGGCCGACGCCCAGATGCTGTGCGGCGCGCGTGACGTGGCGCTCGCGCATCAAAACGTCGAAAGCCACCAGCAGGTTGAGGTCGACGGATCTCAGATTCATCGCAGCGCGACCTCCGGCGCCCCGCTCAGGTCATGGCTTCGGCGAGGGCCGCCAAGGAGTCGACCACCAGGTCCGGCTGATGCGGCGTCTCGCCGAACGGGCGGTTGCGCCGATCGATGAAGGCGGTGCGCATGCCGAAGGACTTGGCGCCGATGCAGTCGAAGGCGTGGTTGGCGACGAACAGGATCGAGGACCGCTCCTCGCCGATGATCTCCTCGGCCTTGGCGTAGGTCCGCCAGTGCGGCTTGAAGGCGCCGGCCTCCTGCACCGAGATCACGTGGTCGAAGTTGAAGCCGATATGCGGCTTGGCCGCCGCCAGCATGTCCCGGTCGCCGTTGGAGAGGATCGAGAGCGTGTATCGCGACTTGAGCTGGCCGAGGGCGGCGACCACGTCAGCGAACGGCTTCAGGCTCTCGATCTGGCTGACGAGCCACCGCACCTCGTCCTGGGTGTAGGTGATGTCGCAGCGGTCCATCACGTAAGCGACCGCCCGATGGCCGATCTCGCGATAGGGCGTGTGTCCCCGGTCGCAGAGCGCGTCGATCATCGAGTTCTCGAAATGGGTGCGCCGCCACCAGGTCACGAAGCGGTGCGGGTCGCCGTCCCATCCCTTCTCCTTGAGGAACGGCGTCGCCGCCTCGGTCAGGCCCGTCTGCATATCGACGATGGTGCCGTACTGGTCGAACGCGAAAGCCTTGATCTCCCGCTTCAACAGCTCGTTTCTTGTCATGATTGCCGTCCCATGGGTGTGCGTCAGCCACACCATGACAGCGTCGCCGTTATTCCTCAAATCGATAGTTATTATGATGCAATTATTGGAATCGATGGTGAGGTGCTCCGCCTCCAGCCAATCTCCGGTGCTGTCCCCTGGTCAAGGCGGGCAACAACGAGGAGGGGTGCTCGGGGCATATGAAGCGCGACACCGAAGCCGGGCCGATGAGCCCGGTCGATCCGGACGCGCACTCAGCCGCTGGGGGGTGGGGCTGCCGGCCCGGTGGTGGTCTGCAGGAAGGGCGAGCAGCTCGCGGCTCTGAGCGCGGTCTCGGTGCGCGCGTCGTAGCTGGCGCCCGAGAGCGGCGCACGGATCAGGACGAGGCCGAGCTTGTTCGGCACGGTGACCACGATCACGTGGTCCCTGTCCTCGTCGGACTCCCGATCCAGCTCCGAGGCCTGCTCGGACTGGGTGGAGATGATGATCTCGACCTTGTTCCGCTGAATGTCGCCGCCGCTGATGGCGTAGAAGTTGTCGCCGCGCGGCGTGTAGAAGGCGATCATCCAGAGATCGTCCAGGATCCGCGTGGAGAGGCGCACGGGGCCGGCATTGAGGTCGTACCGGCAGAACGCGTAGCGCACGTCCGGCGCCATCAGTGGTATCGACTGATGCGCGGGGCTGGCCGTCGGAAGCACCACCAGCCGGTTGGTCTCGCCGAGCGCGGAGAGGCGGGTCCAGCCATTGTCGGGCGCCAGGTAGGGCAGGCTCAGCACCGCCCCCACATGGATGGTGCCGGCGAGGATCAGCGCGGCGATGACCGGATACCACGAGAGCTCGAACGGCAGCTTGAACGGGATCTTCAGCGGCAGCTTCATTGGCAGTCGAGCCTCAGGATCTCCGGCAGCCTGGCGTCCAGCAGCCGCCCCCGTACAAGGCTGTTGGAGCCGCGCGGCACGTAGACGCGCAGCACCAGCTTGATTTTGCCGCCGTCGCCCGTGGGCAGCCAGTTCCCGGGCCGCGCCGTGCGCGCCAGGACGATCTGATAGCTGCCGTCGGTGCGGAAGGCGAGATCGCGATTGGAGAAGGCGTGGCGGTCGGCCTTGTTCGGGATCAGCCGGCCCGACGCTTCGTAGAGCGCGAGGCTCCACCAGCCTGCGTCCAGCGGCTGCCCTTCGATGACATACTCGCAGTCGGCCGTGAGCGCGTCGCCTTCGCTGTCGATCTTGGCCTCGTAATAGAGCGCGCTGGTGGAGGTGATCGGCAGGCGGCCGCTGCGGGCGAAGTGCGCCCGCGTATAGGGGTCGGCATTGGGGTTGCCGGCCGAATACCAGACGTTCCAGGGCCCGATGCGACCCGTGGTGAAGGCCGAGCCCGTACCGATCATGTACCAAGCCGAGCCCAGGCCCATGAGCAGCGACAGGCCGAAGACGGCGATGAGTCTCAAGACCGGATGCAAGATCGGATCCCGATATGCATGCTATCGATTGGGGCTCGCCCCTTGCGCCCGGTGCGCATCCCGCGACCTCAGAGCCGGTCCGTTCGACCGGCCTCCTGGCGGGTCGCGCGGCGGTCCTTGGGCGTGCTCTCCTCGGGCTCGGTAGCTGCCTGGCCCAGCATCTCCTGCAGGGATTTCAACACCTTGCGCGTCTGGGCCGGCATCTTGGGTCCGCTGTAGCCCAGGTTCCCGAGCGTTGGGTTGGCGCGCTTCAGGGCCGCGATCCGCTCCATCTCGGCGACCTGCGCCGGGTGGATCGGAACGCCCGGGATCTGCGGGATGTTGCGCGAGGCATGGGCGAAGACCATGAACTCCTTCCAGGTCATGGCCGGCAGGTTGCCGCCGGTCACCCGGTTGGTCGGCGTGAAGTTGTCGTTGCCGAACCAGACGCCCGCGACATATTGGCCGGTGTAGCCCATGAACCAGGCGTCCTTGAAGCCGGAGCTGGTGCCGGTCTTGCCGGCCGCCGCGGTGAAGTCGAGCTGGGCCCGGCGCCCGGTGCCGCTGGTCACAACCAGCGCGAGCATGGAGTTGAGCTGCTCGACCTTCTCGCGCGCGAAGACGCGCTTCGGCTTCGGCCCGTTCTTCTCATGGGTATAGAGCAGCTCGCCGCGCGAGTTGTGGATCTCCTCGATGGCGTAGGGCCGCACCGCCAGGCCGCCATTGGCGAAGGCGGCATAGCCGGCCGTGTGCGCCAGCGGCGGAATGCCGACGTCGCCGAGGGCCATGGAGCAGCTCGCGCGCGGCCCGCGGATGCCGAGCTTGCGCGTGTTCTCCAGGATCTTCTTGCGCGTCACCCGCCGGTCCAGCGAGAGCTTCACGGCCACGGTGTTGAGCGAGCGCATCAGCGCGTGCTTCAGGGGCATGGCGCCGCGGAAGCCGCCGGAATAGTTCTTGGGCGACCAGCCGTTGCACGAGACGAAGCCGTCCACCACCCGGCTCTCCGGCGTGTAGCCGCTCTCCAGCGCCGTATAGTAGACATAGGGTTTGAAGGAGGAGCCCGGCTGCCGGCGGGCATGCGCGGCCCGGTTGAACTGGCTCTGGCCATAGTCCTTGCCGCCGACCAGGGCCCGCACGGCGCCGTCCATCTCCATGGCCACCATGGCGGCCTGGCTGGCGCGCTTGGCGCGGCCGTGCTGCTGCAGCGTGTTGACGACGGCGCGCTCGGCGGCCTTCTGCAGGCTGATGTCGACGGTGGTGCGCACGGTCAGGACGAACTGGCCCTTGTCCTTCATCACCCGCTGCACCTCCTCGAAGGCCCAGTCCAGGAACCAGTCCGGGCTGTAGAAGTCGCTGCGGTCGACGACCTGCGCCGGGTTGAGGCGCGCGCCGTGCACCTGGCCTTCGGTCAGGAAGCCGGCCTCGACCATGTTGGTCAGCACCTCGTTGGCCCGGGCGCGCGACGCCGGCAGGTTGATGTGCGGCGCATAGTTGGTCGGCGCCTTGAACAGGCCGCCGAGCAGCGCCGCCTCGGCCAGGTTCACCTGGCGCACGGACTTGTTGAAATAGAACTGGGAGGCGGCCTCGACGCCGAAGGCGCCGCCGCCCATATAGGCGCGGTCCAGATAGAGCTTCAGGATCTCCTTCTTGGTCAGGCGCGCCTCGAGCCAGAAGGCCAGGAAGGCCTCCTTGATCTTGCGCCGCAGCGAGCGTTCCGGCGACAGGAACAGGTTCTTGGCGAGCTGCTGGGTGATCGAGCTGCCGCCCTGAACCACCGTGTTGGCCTGCACGTTCGCCACCATGGCGCGGAAGGTGCCCAGCACGTCGATGCCGAAATGGTCGAAGAAGCGCCGGTCCTCCGTGGCCAGCGTGGCCTTGATGACCGAATCGGGGATCTCCTCCAGAGGCACGGCGTCGGAATGCAGAATGCCGCGCTTGCCGATCTCGTTGCCGAAGCGGTCGAGGAAAGTGACGCTGAAGTTCCCGGCGCTGCGCCAGGCCGCGTTGGTCTCCTCGAAGGCGGGAATGGCGAAGGCCAGCATGACGAGCAGGGCGCCGGTGCCGAGCGTCGCCCCTTCCGACGAGGCTTCGGCCGCCAGCTTCTTCCAGCCCGTGACATGAAAACGCGCGAAGAAGCTCGAATAGCTGCTCCAGCCGTTCTTGAAGCTTTCCCAGATGCCGAACAGGCTGGAGTCGAGCCAGGAGTCGAAGGCCAGGAAGCTGAAGCCTCTGGCCTTCCGCGTATGCTTGAAGATCCAGTCGCGCACGGTTCGTGGTTATCCTCGCCAGGTGCCGCGGGCGTTTTCGGCGGGATGGTCCGCCGACCGCACGGTGATACACTCCGACGCCCGTGGCATCATACCCGAATTTCGGGCCATTTGACGATGAGTGATAGCAATTGAGCGCGCCCGATCAACCTTTTTGGCGACGCAAAACGCTCGACCAGTTAACCCGCGCTGAATGGGAATCGCTCTGCGACGGCTGCGCCCAGTGCTGTCTGGTGAAGCTCGAGGACGTCGATACGGGCGAGCTGTTCCACACGCGCCTGGCCTGCCGCTTGCTGGACATCGGCGCCTGCCGCTGCACCGACTACGGCAACCGCCACGCGCGCGTGCCCGACTGCGTGCGCCTCTTGCCCGACAGCATCGGCGACTTGAGCTGGCTGCCGGGCACCTGTGCCTACAGGCTGGTGGCGGCGGGCGAGGATCTGCCGTGGTGGCACCCGCTGGTCTCCGGCGATCCGGAGACCGTGCATCAGGCGGGCATCTCGGTCAGGAGCTGGGCCCGCTCCGAGGCGGACGTGCCCGAGGACCGTTACGACCGCTACGTGGTGCAGGACCCCTCGCGCCGCGGCGGCGCGAGATGAGCCCGGGCCTCTCGGCTATGCCGCGTCCGGCACGGCGCGATAGCGGATGATGCCGTGATAGGCCTCGTTCACCGGGTCGCGGCGCGCCTCGGAGAACTCGTGGCGCAGGCTGACATTGGACCGGTCGGGAAGCTCGAGCGGCGCATCGTTGAGCGCATTGTGCACCGCGCCGATGATGGCCCGGGTCTCGTCGGTGCCGCCGGCGCGGGACCAGACGTGCAGCGTGACCACATGGTCCGAGGCGGTCCCATCCGGCGCGTCCCAGTCCGTGGCGACGCTCTCACCCAATGTGACGTAGGGATAGGCCGCGTCGTCGGGCGCGTTGGCGAAGATGCGCGCGCCTCCCAGCAGCCGCGTGATGCGCGTGTCGCCCACCAGGGTCTGTCGAATGTTCCGTCTCAGCGACCCGTTGCCGCGTCTCGCCATCAATGTCCTCCGCATGTCCAGTGGCCTTTGCCCGCATATGGCGCGCGGAACCGGGGTTTGCGAGGGGCCCACACCGGCTTGTGATCGCCGCTTCCGGCCGCCCGTGATTCGTCGCAACGCCTATCGCCATTGTGAGGGCCAGCGTTAAGAAAGTATGAAACTTCGTTTCATTGAGATACGGCACGGCCCTGGCGGCGGTTCACCCGGCCGGCACCGCTGCTATAAGGACGGCGAGGGCCGGATACGCGGCCCCCGCAACGCAGGACGACGTCATGACCACATATCGTATCGCCGTGATTCCGGGCGACGGCATCGGCACCGAGGTGATGCCGGAAGGGATCGCCGCCGTCGAGGCCGCCGGCAGCGCCTTCGGGCTCGGCTTCGACTGGGACGAGAAGGACTGGAGCTGCGAGAGGTTCCGGAAGACCGGCGCCATGATGCCCGAGGACGGCCTCGACGAGATCGCCGGTCATGACGCCGTCTTTCTGGGCGCCGTCGGGTTCCCGGGCGTGCCCGACCATGTCTCGCTCTGGGGCCTGCTGATCCCGATCCGCCGCCGTTTCGAGCAATATGTGAACCTGCGGCCCGTGCGGCTCTTCGAGGGCGTGCCGTGCCCGCTCGCCGGGCGTGCGCCCGGCGACATCGACTACTGGGTAGTGCGCGAGAACAACGAGGGCGAGTATTCCGAGATCGGCGGTCGCCTCTATCACGGCAGCGCGGACGAGGTCGCAGTCCAGCAGAACATCTTCACGCGCAAGGGCGTGGACCGGATCCTGCGCTACGCCTTCGAGTTCGCCAAGTCGCAGGGCCGCAAATCCGTGACCTCCGCCACCAAGTCCAACGGCATCATGCATTCCATGCCCTTCTGGGACGAGCGCTTCGAGGCGGTGGCCGCCGACTATCCGGAGATCGAGACCGCGAAGTTCCACATCGACATCCTGACGGCGCATTTCGTGCAGAACCCGCATTGGTTCGACGTGGTCGTGGGCAGCAACCTGTTCGGCGACATCCTCTCCGATCTCGGCCCTGCCACCACCGGCACCATCGGCATCGCGCCCTCGGCCAACCTCAATCCGGAGGGCGCCTATCCCTCCATGTTCGAGCCGGTGCACGGCTCGGCGCCCGACATCGCGGGCCAGGGCATCGCCAACCCGATCGGCCAGATCTGGTCCGGCGCCATGATGCTGCAGAGCCTGGGCCACGACCGGGCGGCGGGAGCCATCGAGCGCGGCATCGAGACGCTGCTCGCCTCGGGCGAGGCGCTCACCCGCGACATGGGCGGCACCGCCACCACCAAGGAGCTCGGCGCCGCCCTGACCGACCTGATCAAGGCCGAGGCGCTGCAAGCAGCGGCTTAGAAGTCGCTCACGGCTGTTCGGCGCGTTCTTTTCTCTCCCTGTCGGGCGTTCCGCCCTCCGCGCCTCTTGTGTGCTCGGTCCTCCGCGGGGGCGCCCTGACCGGGCGGCGCGCAGTCGCGCGCTCGGGCCTGCGGCCCGGCTCCCTGCCACACGGCAAGGCCCGTCCGCATGGCACCCCGAGACCGATGGTAAACCCATCGCCGCGCGACACCGGTCCTCGACGGCTCGTGACTCTGCCCCGCGGGAACCGGTCCTGGTCTCGGGCGCCCGCGCAGGCCCGAGCGCAGCGAGGAACAGCCGTGAGCGAAAAAAAACAGCCCCACGGCTAACCCCGTCTGCTTGGCAATAGGGGTCTGACCCTTATCCTCACGGCAGGTATTCCTGCCGCAAAATCAACCGGATACTGGATCGCCCGGTCAAGCCGGGCGATGACGGCGGAAGGGCAAGGCCCGTCCGCCTGGCACCCCGAGACCGATGGTAAACCCATCGCCGCGCGACACCGGTCCTCAACGGCTCGTGAGTCCGCCACACGGGAACCGGTCCTGGTCGAGGGCGCCCGCGCAGGCCCGAGCGCAGCGAGGAACAGCCGTGAGCGAAAAAAACAGCCCCACGGCCAACCCTGTCCGCATGGCACCCCGAGACCGATGCTAAACCCATCGCCGCGCGACACCGGTCCTCGACAGCTCGTGGGTCCGCCCCACGGGACCCGGTCCTGGTCTCGGGTGCCCGCGCAGGCCCGAGCGCAGCGAGGAATAGCCGTGAGCGATAAAAAACCACCCGACTCAAACTGCCTCCTGCGCAACACCTCTTCCCGACATAAGTCTTTCCACCCCCCTCTACTGTATCCGCCCCGTTTCACTGTGAAACTTGCGTGACACGTTCATGTGCGGTTCATTCTGAGCGGCGTAGGGTTTGCGCATGATGTTCAAGAGGCTGCATTTACGTCCGGTGATCGTCGCGGCCGGGGCCCTGCTGGCGCTCCTGACCGGCTTGGTCGCCAGCGCCGTCGCGAAGCCGGCGACGGCGCAGGAGCGCAGCTGCGTCTCTTGGAGCGAGGCCCGCACCCTGGGCCTGATCGACAAGTTCAAGCTGCGCCCCGCGAAGGAGATCAAGGCGCGCGTGGAGGCGCGCTACGGGGGCAAGGTGGTCTCCTTCGTGATCTGCGAATCGCCCGGGGGGCTCACCTATAAGATGGCGGTGTTCAAGGACAACGGGAACGTGACATTTGTCATGGAACCTGCAGAATAGGCGACGGTCCGGTCGTGGAGTGGTTTGAACACCTTAAGGGGCGATTGCGTTGCGGCTTCTGGTGGTGGAAGACGATCCCGATCTCAACAGACAGCTGGTATCGGCGCTGACCGATGCCGGCTACGCGGTGGACACCGCGTTCGACGGCGAGGAAGGGCATTTCCTCGGCGACACCGAGCCCTACGACGCCGTGGTCCTCGATATCGGCCTGCCCAAGATGGACGGCATCTCGGTGCTGGAGGAGTGGCGCCGCGAGGACCGCACCATGCCGGTGCTGCTCCTGACCGCGCGCGACCGCTGGAGCGACAAGGTGGCCGGCATGGACGCCGGCGCCGACGACTACGTGGCCAAGCCGTTCCACATGGAGGAGGTGCTGGCCCGGGTGCGGGCGCTCCTGCGCCGCTCGGCGGGGCTGGCCACCAGCGAGATCGAGTGCGGGCCGATCCGGCTCGACACCAAGAGCTCACGGGTGACGGTGGACGGCGCGGCCATCAAGCTCACCTCGCACGAGTACAGGCTGCTGGCCTATCTGATGCACCATCGCGGCCGCGTCATCTCGCGTACCGAGCTGGTCGAGCATCTCTACGAGCAGGACTTCGACCGGGACTCGAACACCATCGAGGTGTTCATCGGGCGGCTGCGCAAGAAGCTGCCGCAGGACTTCATCAGGACGGCACGCGGCCTCGGCTACAGCCTCGTCGACCCGGAGAATGAAGCTTAACTCGCTTGCATTCCGGCTGTTCGCATCGGCAGCCGTCTGGGCGCTCCTGGTGCTTCCCATCGCAGCCTTCGTGCTGATCTCGCTGCATCGCAACGCCATCGAGCAGAACTTCGACGCGGTGCTGAGCGAATATCTGAAGAGCCTGGTCGCCGGCAGCGCCGTGGCCGCGACCGACAAGCCGAACGCGCCGGCGAGCTTCGTCGTGCCGCGCTTCAGCCAGCCCTTCTCCGGCTGGTACTGGCAGATCTCGCCGCTCGGTGGCGGAAGCAAGCCGCTCTTCACGTCGAGCTCGCTGCTCGACGAGATCCTCAGCCTGCCGAGCGAGAGCGGCGTGCCGGCAGACGAGAACAACGTGCGGCAGAGCTATATCACGGGCCCCGAGGGCCAGCGGCTCAGGATCCTCGAGCGCGAGGTCTCGCTCGGCGGCGACGGCGGGCGCCAGCGCTTCTCCTACGCGGTCGCGGGCGTCAGCACCAAGTTCGAGAAGGACATCGCGGCTTTCCAGATCCCGCTGTTCGCATCGCTCGCGGCCCTTGGTCTCGGCCTCGTGGTCACGGCCGTCTTCATGGTGCGCTTCGGGCTCCGGCCGCTGCGCGCCATCAGGCGCGGCCTGGCCGAGATCCGCAGCGGCGAGGCGGACCGTCTGGAGGGCGAGTTCCCGGCGGAGATCGTGCCCCTGCAAGAGGAGCTGAACGCCCTCATCACCTCGAACCACGACATCATCGAGCGGGCGCGCATGCATGTGGGCAATCTGGCGCATGCCCTCAAGACGCCCATGAGCGTGATCACCAACGAGGCCCATGGGCAAGGCTCGGGGCTGGCCCGCAAGGTCGAGGAGCAGGTCGACGTCATGCGCACCCAGATCGCCTACCATCTCGACCGCGCGCGCGTGGCCGCGGGCGTCGGCGTCATCGGCGGCATGACCGAGGTCGAGCCGGTGCTGGAGGCGCTGGTGCGGGTGCTGAGCCGGCTGCACGAGGCGCGCGGCATCGGCATCGACATCGACTGCGCCGAAGGCGCCAGGTTCCGCGGCGAGAAGCAGGATCTGGAAGAGATGGTCGGCAACCTGCTCGACAACGCCTGCAAATGGGCCGCGTCCAAGGTCGTGGTGTCGGCCGCGATCGAGCCGAAGCCGGCCCGCGGCGGCGGACAGCAGATCGTCATCCACATCGACGACGACGGGCCGGGCCTGACCGAGGCGCAACGCGAGACCGTGTTCAAGCGCGGCCGGCGCCTGGACGAGACCAAGCCCGGCTCCGGGCTGGGGCTGTCCATCGTCGCCGATCTCGCGCACCTCTATCAGGGCGTCTTCGAGCTCGACACCGCGCCCACCGGCGGCCTGCGCGCGCGCCTGATCCTGCCGGCGGCTTAAGATGGAATCCCAAGGGCTGGCCCGGATTTCTCCCCCTGGTGTGGAGCGTGATCGCGTCAGGCGGGTTCGCCCCGCTAGGAGAGCGTCGAAGAGCGTAGCTGGTGCTACGGTTGAGACGCTCGACGACGCGGCGGGCCCGCCTGACGCGACCCTCCGGGCGGGGCAGATCGGCCGACAGGCGTCGTCAAAGCGCTTGCCCGATGCGCCAGCATCGCGCCGCGCGCTTTTCCTAGCCTGTCGGCCGATTTGCCTCTGTCACGCCCGCACCAGGGGGAGAAATCCGGGCTAACGGCCGCGAAGTGCCAGAGAACATCGGCAAAGGCAGCGGAGTCATTTGGCCTGCGGCCGAACTTTCGCCGGAATTAGCCTTTCTTAACGGAGTCCGGGAAACATGAACGGGAGATGAACGACCCGTTCAGATACATCTCAGACTGAGCTGCGTAGTCTCCGCGTCCCACAGGTCAGGGGGATCAGATATGAGAGTTGCACCCTATTTCGCCGTGGCCCTGGTGTCGCTGTCGCTGGCAGCGTGCGGCCCCGGGCACAACAAGACCGCCTCGGGCACCGTCGTCGGCGCCGTGGCGGGCGGTCTCATCGGCAACGCGGTCGGCAAGGGTAAGGGCCAGGCCTATGCCACGGCCCTCGGCGTGGTGCTTGGCGGCATCGTGGGGAACTCCATCGGGCAGAGCCTCGACGAGGCCGACCGGCGGGCGGCGCAGGCGGCCGAGTACCGAGCGCTGGAGCACGGTCAATCGGGCTCTGCGACACCGTGGCGCAATCCGGACACGGGCCGTCACGGCACGGTGGTGCCCGGACGGCCCTACACGGTGCAGAACCAACATTGCCGCAATTATACGCATACAATCTATATCGACGGTCGGCCCGAGACCATGACGGGCAAGGCCTGCCGCCAGCCGGACGGGACCTGGCGCAGCATCGGCTGAGCCAAGGGCTCGGCCCCGCTTCGGCCGGCCTCACGCCGGCCGGATCCCGGCTGATTACGAGGCCGGCCGGGATCAATGGCGCGGACATACGTTACTGACGACAGGGGCGTTGATGCCTCGAGACCGGGGGCGGGGGCGCCTGTGCCGGTTGGCTGCGTTCGCCTTGCTCGGCATCAAAGACGCAGCCGCCGACACCTGCTATGGTCCCGGCGTGCAATTGAGTTTTACGCCGATTTGACAGGAGCTTCATTGGGTCGGCCATGGTGCTGTGGATTATATTCGCCGCGTTGACCGCGGCGGTGCTCGTCGCGGTCTTATGGCCCGTGATGCGGGCCCGGAGCGAGGACGCGGCGCGGGCCGCCTACGACTCCGCCATCTATCGCGATCAGCTGCAGGAGATCGAGTCCGACCTCGACCGCGGCCTGATCGGCGAGGCCGAAGCCGAGGCGGCGAAGACCGAGATCTCCCGGCGGCTGCTGTCGGCCGCCGAGGCAGGCGAAGCGTCGGCCGGCCCGTCCGGAACCGGCCGGTCGCCAGTCCTGTCGGTGGGGCTGGCGCTGGTCTGCATTCCGGCGCTCGGCCTCGTGCTCTATCTCACTTACGGCTCGCCGAGCCTGCCGGACCAGCCCTTGGAGGCGCGCCTCAAGGAGGCGCCGGCGACCCAGCAGATCGCGGGGCTGGTGGCGCGGGTGGAGGCGCGGCTGCGCAATCATCCCGAGGACGGCACCGGCTGGGACGTGATCGCGCCGGTCTATCTGCGGCAGCGCCGCTACCAGGACGCGGCCGAGGCCTACGAGCGCGCCATCCGAATCCTCGGCGAGAGCGTGCCGCGCCTGGCGGGCTATGGCGAGGCGCTGGTCCTGCAGAACAACGGCATCGTGCCGGAGGCCGCGCGGCGCGCCTTCGAGACGGTGCTGGCCAGCGACAGGACCCAGCTCAAGCCGCGGTTCTGGCTGGCCATGGCCAAGGAGCAGGACGGCCAGCTGACCGAAGCCGCGGCGGCGTGGCGAGAGATGCTGAAACTTGGCAGCGCGAATGCGCCCTGGCGCAAGGTCGTGGAGCAGCGGCTGCACGCGGTCGAGGCCAAGCTCGGCCAGGGCGGCGCGACGCCGCCGGGCACGGACGGCGAGGCCAAGGCGAAGCCCGACGCGGTGGCCCGGGCCGAGCAGCAGCCGGCGCGCGGGCCGACCGCGGAGGACGTCAGGGCGGCCGGGCAGATGACGCCCGAGCAGCGCATGGCGATGATCAATTCGATGGTGGAGGGTCTGGCGCAGCGCCTGCAGGAGAACGGCGACGATCTCCAGGGCTGGCAGCGCCTGGTGCGGGCCTACATGGTCCTCGGCAAGCGCGACGCGGCGCTCCAGGCGCTGGCGAGCGCACGCAAGGTTTTCGAAGGCAACGGCGAGGCGCTCGGTCAGATCGACGCGTTCGCCAAGACGCTGGGGTTATAGGAAGGTCTCAAAAGATGCCAAAACACCCTCGAACGACCGTCTTCGCCGCCGGCCTCGCCATGCTCGCGCTGGGCGTCGGTTTGTCGCCTTTCGTAAATATGCATTCCATCGTCTCCTCTGCGGCCCAGGCGCAGGGCCAGTCGGAGCGCACCTTGACCCAGGAAGAGCTCAAGGCCGCCCGCGAGATGACGCCCGAGCAGCGCATGACCATGATCAACCAGATGGTCGATGGCCTGGCGCAGCGCCTGAAGGAGAACGGCAAGGACCTGAACGGCTGGTTCCGCCTGATGCGGTCCTACATGGTTCTGGGCAAGCCCGACGCCGCGCGCAAGGCGCTGGCGGACGCGCGCAAGGCCTTCGACGGGAACGGCGAGGCGCTCGGCCAGATCGACGCCTTCGCCAAGACACTGGGGTTATAGGCAGCCCTTATGACGCGAAAACAGCGCAGACTGACACTGATCGGCACCTGCCTGGCGGTCCTCGGACTGGCCGTCGGGCTGGTGCTGTTCGCATTGGAGGACTCCATCGTCTTCTTCTACAGCCCGAGCGACGTCACCGAGAAGAAGATCGGGCCGGGCGAGCGTTTCCGCCTCGGCGGGCTGGTGGAGGAAGGCAGCGTCAGGCGCGGCGAGGGCACCACGGTCGCCTTCGCCGTCACCGACACCGACAAGACCATCCCGGTCAACTACACGGGCGTGCTGCCGGATCTCTTCCGCGAGGGCCAGGGCATCGTCACCGAAGGCAAGCTCAATGCGCAAGGCGTCTTCGTGGCCGACACCGTGCTCGCCAAGCACGACGAGAACTACATGCCGCCCGAGGTGGCGGATGCGCTGAAGAAGAAGGGCGTCTGGCGCCATGGCGAGGCCAAGGCCGGCACGTCCGAGCAGAAATCATACTAGGTCCATAGGCCCTAGACCCGAACAAGGAGGCATGGTGCCCCGATGATTGCCGAGACAGGTCACTTCGCGCTCATTCTCGCGCTGGGCGTGGCGCTGGTACAGACGATCTTGCCCGCCTGGGGCGCCTGGCGCGGCGACAACGCGCTGATGCGGGTGGCGATTCCCGCGGCGCAGAGCCAGGTCGTGCTGCTGTTGGTGGCCTTCCTGGCGCTGATGGCCGCCTTCGTCACCTCCGATTTCTCGGTCCAGAACGTCTATCAGAACTCGCACTCGGCGAAGCCGATGCTCTACAAGGTCTCCGGCGTCTGGGGGAACCACGAGGGCTCGATGGTGCTCTGGGTGCTGATCCTGGCGATCTTCGGCTCGGCCGTGGCCACCTTCGGCGGCAACCTGCCGCGGGAGCTGCGCGCCAACGTGCTGGCCGTGCAGGGGTCCATATCCGTCGCCTTCCTGCTGTTCATCGTGGCGACGTCGAACCCCTTCACGCGCATCCATCCGGCGCCGTTCGAGGGCAACGGCCTCAACCCGATCCTGCAGGACCCGGCGCTCTCCTTCCATCCGCCCTTCCTCTATATGGGCTATGTGGGCTTCTCCATGGCCTTCTCCTTCGCCGTCGCCGCCCTGATCGACGGGCGCATCGACGCGGCCTGGGCGCGCTGGGTCAGGCCCTGGACGCTGGCCGCCTGGATGTGCCTGACGCTGGGCATCTCCATGGGCTCCTGGTGGGCGTATTACGAGCTCGGCTGGGGCGGCTGGTGGTTCTGGGACCCGGTGGAGAACGCCTCCTTCATGCCCTGGATCATCGGCACGGCGCTATTGCATTCGGCGGTGGTCATGGAGAAGCGGGACTCGCTCAAGGTCTGGACCATCCTGCTCGCCATCGTGGCCTTCTCGCTCAGCCTGATGGGCACGTTCCTGGTGCGCTCGGGCGTGCTCACCTCCGTGCACGCCTTCGCCGTGGACCCGTCACGCGGCATCTTCATTCTCGCCATCATGACGTTCTTCAGCGGCGGCGCCCTGGCGCTCTTCGCCTGGCGGGCGCCGATGCTCCGGCAGGGCGGCCTGTTCGCGCCGATCAGCCGCGAGGGCAGCCTGGTGCTGAACAACCTGCTGCTGACCACCGGCTGTGCGGCGGTGCTGGTCGGCACGCTCTATCCTCTGGCGCTCGAAGCGGTCACCGGCAACAAGATCTCCGTCGGCCCGCCCTTCTTCAACGCCACCTTCGTGCCCCTGATGATACCGCTGCTCCTGGCCATGCCTTTCGGGCCGTTCCTGGCCTGGAAGCGCGGCGACATCCTGGGCGCCTC
>JAKSBI010000084.1 GCA_022361215.1 Hyphomicrobiales bacterium
GGGGCGGTCGTGGACGAGGACGCGCTGCTGGCGGGACTGGAAACCGGCCATATCGGGGCCGCCGGCCTCGACGTGCTCGAGGGCGAGCCGGACATCGCCGCGCATCCGCTGATCCGCTACAGCCAGACCCACGACAACCTGATCGTCACGCCGCATTGCGGCGGCTTCAGCCCCGACGCCGTGCGCCTGGTCTGCCGTCGCGCGGCCGAGAAAATCCTCGAGCATTTCGGTGTCTGAGCTTCTGACCGGTCTCGCCGCCGAGATCGCCCGGCACAACGTCGATCATGCCTTCGGCGTGCCGGGCGGCGGCGCCAGCCTGGAGCTGATCGACGCCCTGACACGTGAAGCCGTGACGTTCCACTCAACGGCGCACGAGGGCGCGGCCGCCATCATGGCCGGCACCTTTGGCCGCCTGACCGGCAAGGCCGGCGTCGCCATCGCCATCAAGGGGCCGGGTCTCGCCAACATGGTGCCGGGCATGGCGGCCTCTCAGCTCGAAAGCTGGCCCATGGTGGCGATGACAGAGGCTTACGGTCCGGACGCGGCGAAAGCGCACAAGCGCATGGACCACGCCGCGCTCGCATCGGGCGTCAGCAAGGGGCATGCCGGTCTGTCGTCCGACGGCCCCGGGTTCGCTGACCTGGCGGCGCTGGCTGAAGCTGAAACGCCCGCGCCGGTCCTGCTCGATCTGGTCGAGCGGCCCACAGTTTTGCCGCCCTCCACGACGTCTGATCTTGCACCACCGTTGGATGCCATTGCTTCGGCGGAACGACCGGTGGTGATCGCCGGCACCATGGCGATCCGCGCAGGCTGGTCCGACCGCCTGAACGCGTTGCAGCTACCGGTGTTCAGCACCGCCGCCGCCAAGGGCGTGGTCGACGAGACCCTGCCGCACGCCGCCGGCGTCTATACCGGCGTTGGCCTCGAACGGGTGCCGGAGGCCACGTTGCTGGCGCGCGCCGATCTGGTGGTCGGCCTGGGCCTGCGGGATGCTGAGTTGCTCAGCGGTCCGGCCTTCGAGGTACCGTTCGTCAATATCGAAACGCCGTCGGCCGAAGCCCTGTACGACATGCTCGCCGGCAAACCCTGGGGCGTCGACAACGTCGTCTCGGCGACGGCTGCGCTGCGACGGCACATGCTGGACGACGGCTTCCTGCCGGCGCATGCCCTGCGCGCCGTCGCGGCGACATTCCCCCAC
>JAKSBI010000005.1 GCA_022361215.1 Hyphomicrobiales bacterium
CCCCGGCCCAGCATCGGCATCGTCTCCGGCCTCTACGAGCTGTTCCCAGAGAACGGCCCGGTGCGCGCCTCGCTTTCCGGCCTGGCGCGGGCCATCCCGGAGGGCGGCTGGCTGGTCTATACCGGCCAGCCCTGGCATCCCCAGCTCGAGCTGATCGCACGGGCGCTCACCAGTCACCGCCAGGGCCGGGCCTGGGTCATGCGCCGGCGCACGCAGGCGGAGATGGACCAGCTCGTGGCCGAGGCGGGCTTCGAGAAGGTCGAGCAGCGCATCGACGACTGGGGCATCTTCACCGTGTCCCTGGCGCGGCGGCTGGGCGCCTGAGCGTCCGGACCGGAGCAAGGCAAACCCCATGACCCGTACGCTCGCCGCCCTTGTCGCCAACGCGACGATCCTGTTCACGCGCCTGGTCACGGCGGTGCAGGCGCGCTGGGTCGGCTGCGGGCCTGTGCCGGTGCAGCGCATCTACTACGCCAACCACGCCAGCCACGGCGACTTCGTGCTGATCTGGTCGGTGCTGCCGCCGACGCTGCGGCAGCAGACCCGGCCCGTCGCCGGCGCCGACTACTGGCTGACGGGGAGCCTGCGCCGCTTCATCGCCCGGAACGTGTTCCGCGCCGTGCTGATCGACCGCGAGCGGCCGCGGCTGAACGGCGGCCCCATCGCGGCCATGGCCGACGCGCTGGACGAGGGCGCCTCGCTGATCCTGTTCCCCGAAGGCACCCGCAACATGACGGACGCAACCCTACTGCCCTTCAAGAGCGGCCTCCATCACCTGGCCAGCCGGCGGCCCGACATCGAGCTGGTGCCCGTCTGGCTCGCCAACCTGAACCGCGTGCTGCCGAAAGGCGAAGTGGTGCCGATCCCGCTGCTCTGCTCCGTCACCTTCGGCGCGCCGCTGAAGCTCGCGCCGGACGAGACCCGGGCGGCGTTCCTGGCGCGCGCCGAGGCGGCGCTGCACGCGCTCGCCCCCAACGGCAACCACGGCGCGGAGGCCGCATGATGACCCCGCAGGAACAGATCCTGGCGCTCTTCGGCGGTGTCGGCGCGCTCCTTATCGTCGCCACCGTCGCCGGGCGCGTGCTCCGGCATCGCGCCCGCGCAGAAGCCCCGAACCCGGTCATCGAGAACCTGAACGCCCGCATCGATGCCTGGTGGGGCATGGTGGCGCTGATCGGCGCG
>JAKSBI010000051.1 GCA_022361215.1 Hyphomicrobiales bacterium
AGCCGGCTAGGTCGTCTTCTTACGCGCTTTCGCCACCCAGGGCACGACGTCGCGCAGCACGTTGTCGAAGGCCTTGTTGAGCGAAGCGACCATCTCGGCCGCATCGCTGGCGCTGGTCGGCACGCGGGATTCGAAGGCGCGCGAATCGATCATCTTGCCGCGCTGCCCATCGATCAGCTTGAGATAGACGCGGATGACGGCGGAGGCGCCGCCCTGCTCCACCTCCACCTGGAAGGAGGTGACCTGCGTCGCCAGCTCCATATCCGCATCCAGCCGGTCGCCGCGCGAGCCGACGGCCTTGACCAGTCCGGCGTTCTGGAACGCCTCGACCATGCGCACCTGCAGCAGGCGCGGCAGACGATCGCTCCAGGCGGCACCCTTGTAGTAGGTGACGCGCTCAGGCCCGGGCTTGACGAGAATGCGGTCGGTTTCCAGCGCCCTGACGCCGATGGGCTCGTTGACCACCAATTGGAAGGCAGCGGGACGCGGTGCCGTGACCGTGCTGATGCGCGGGGCCAGCAGGTCGAACGTCTCGGGTGCCTTTGCGCCCCCGGCACAGCCCGCAAGCGAAGCGCTTGCGAACAATATCGTCGCTAGTGCTGCTCTCCACATGATCCGGCCTTGCCCCCAATGCCGAGCTGGGCACGTACCCGCGGTTGTGGTTGGACGTCCCCTCACTGCCCTGGATTGTATTCTGGAACCTGCGAACCGCCAAACAAAAAACTGCGCGGGTTGCGCTCGATGCGCTCCAGAACCCGGTCGAGGCTGCGCGCCGCGCGCCGCCCGTCGCGCATGAAAAGCTCGAACTCCTTCAGGCCGGTCTTGGCGAAGCGGGCGATGCCGTCGGCGCTGTCGCCGATGGAGCGGTCCAGCTTCTCCGCCAGTTTTCGGAAGGCTTCCACCGCCTGCTTTGCCTGCATAATCACGGACTTGTCGTCGCCGGTGAATTCTCCGGAGAACTTGTCGACCGTCTTCTCCAGCTTCGCGGCCACGCGCTTGAACTGCTCCGTCAGTGCCCGCGCGTCCTTGATGACGATCCCCACATCCTCCTTGTGGGAGTCCAGCATGGTGGTGAACGATTCGACGTTGGTGACCGTGCGGCGGATCGAATCCTCGTTGTTGGCGATCAGGTCGTTGAGCCGGATGAAGAGCGCGTTGGCGTTGCCGAGCACCTCGGGCGCGGCGCTGAAGAGCGATTCGGAGCTTGCCCGGTCCGCCTTGATCACCGGGTAGTCCTCGCCCTCCCTGGGCACCAGAAGCCGGGCATCCGGGGTGCCGGCCGTGATCTGGATCGCTGCGCCCCCCGTCAGCCCCTGGGACTGGATGCGGGCGCGGGAGTTGGCGCGGATCGGCGCGGCGGCGGCCACGTTGATCAGCACCCGGACGTTGCGTCCGTCCTGGGGATCGATGGCCATGCTCTGGACCTTGCCGATCTTCAGGCCGTTGAACAGCACGTTGCTGGCGGTGGTCAAGCCGCTCACCGAGCCCTGGAAGACGATGTAGTAGCGGCTCGCGGCGCTGCCGGCGCCGAAGTTCTGCATCCAGTAGACGAAGCCGAACCCGAGCGCCGTCACCGCCAGCACGAAGCCGCCGATCAGCAGATGATTGGCCTTGGTTTCCATCTCGCCACCTTCACGCCAATGCAGCGCGCGCGCGATCCCCGCAGAAATACTCCCTGATCCAGGGATGGTTGGGCTGATCGCGCAGCTCCATCGGGCTCCCGGTCCTCACCACCGTCTTGTCCGCCAGCACCGCGACACGGTCGCATGTCGAGAATATGCTGTCGAGATCGTGCGTGACCATATAGACCGTCAGGCCGAGGGTCTGCTGCAGCTTGCGGATGAGCTGGTCGAAGGCAGAGGCGCCGATGGGGTCGAGCCCGGAGGTCGGCTCGTCGAGGAACACGATCTCCGGATCCAGCGCCAGGGCGCGGGCCAGCCCGGCCCGCTTGCGCATGCCGCCCGAAAGCTCCGAGGGGAACTTGTGGGCCGCATCGGGCCTGAGCCCGACCATGGTCAGCTTCAGGAACGCCAGCTCGTCCATCATCGCCTGGGGCAGGTCGAGATGCTCGCGCATGGGCACCTGGATGTTCTGCAGGACGGTGAGCGAGGAAAAGAGCGCGCCGTCCTGGAACAGCACGCCCCAGCGCGCCTCCATGTCCACCCGCTCCTCCAGGTTCAGCTCCCGCACGTCGCGGTCGAAGATCTCGATGCGGCCCGAATCGGGCCTCACCAGGCCGGTGATCACGCGCAGCAGCACCGACTTGCCCTGCCCCGAGCCGCCGACGATGCCGAGCACCTCGCCGCGATAGACGTCGAGATTGAGGTCGGTCCAGATCTGCTGGGTCCCGAACCGCTTGGCCAAACCGCGCACGCGGATGATGGCCTCGGTCTGCTGGCTCGCTGGCTCCGGTTGATCGAGCATCTCAGATCCCGATTGCCGACAGGAACATGGCGAAGAGCGCGTCCAGGATGATGACCAGGAAAATGGCCTTCACCACGGCACTGGTGACGTGGGTGCCGAGCGATTCGGCGCTGCCCTCGACCTTCAGGCCCTCGAGGCAGCCGACCAGGCCGATGATCAGGGCCGCGAACGGCGCCTTGATCAGGCCGGCCAGGAAATGGCGCGTGTCGACCGCGTCGTGCAGGCGGTCGATATAGGTGGCGGCATCGAGCCCCAGATAGAACTTGGCCATCAGCCCACCGCCGACCAGGCACATCATGTCGCCGAGGAAGGTCAGGAGGGGCAGCACCACGATCAGCGCCAGCACCCGCGGGGCGACCAGCGTCTCCATGGGATCGATGCCGAGCGTGCGCATGGCGTCGATCTCCTCGCGCATCTTCATGGAGCCGATCTCGGCCGTGAAGGCCGAGCCAGAGCGGCCGGCCACCATGATCGCGGTCAACAGCACGCCGACCTCGCGCAACGAGAGGATACCGACCATGTTGACCGCGAACTGCTCGGCGCCGAAGCGTTGCAGTTGCACCACGCCCTGCTGCATCACGACGGCGCCGATCAGCACGCAGATCAGCGCGATGATGGGCACCGCCCGGAAGCCGGCATGATCCAGGTGATGAATGAAGGAGGTCGGACGGAACCGCCATGGCTGCACGATGATGCGCCCGAAGGTGGCCGTCAGCGTTCCCAGGAAACTGGTCATCAGCACGGCGTCGCGCCAGACACTGACCGCCGCGTTACCCAGGTCGTGCGACATGCGGTCGAGCGCGGTCTTCCTGGGCAGCACCGGGCGCTCCGCTTCGGACCTGCGGCGCACTTCCTCGATCAGGATCCTGAAGCTCTCGGTGGCGCCGCTGAAGGAGGTGCTGAGACCGGTGGCGTCCCAGGCAGCGGCCGTGCGCTGCAGCAGCCAGGCGCCCGCGGTGTCGAGCTGCTCGATGCCCGCGATATCGACCTCGCCGCGGAAATCCGGCGTCGGCGGGATCGGCACGCGCAGCCCTTTCAGGGCCTCGTCCAGATCCGCGGCCTCCCGGACCGTCCAGGACCCGGTCGCCACCAGCGCGAACACGGTGCC
>JAKSBI010000043.1 GCA_022361215.1 Hyphomicrobiales bacterium
ACATTCTTAACCAAGCCGCGCCACAGTGGAGGCCACCAGGGGATGGAACCCATGAGCTGGCTCTTCGCAGCAGTGGCCCTCACGCTCGGCGTGCTGATCTTCGCCTACCGGCCGCATATGCGCGCCACCATCCGCGAGATCGCGGTGGTGACGGCGGCGGCGACCGGTCTCGGCTATCTGCTGTTCAAGCCGCAGCCGCCGAAGGACATCGCGGCACTGATCGAGCGCTCCTCCGCCTGCTCCAGCCCCACCCAGAAGCATGCCGAGCGCACGCGCTCACGCAAAAGTCAGCGCCCGCGATCAGGGCCCCGCTGCTGAGCGGAATCGTTGAATTCACAGGGAAAATCTGGAGCGGGTGAAGGGAATCGAACCCTCGACACCGAGCTTGGGAAGCTCGTGCTCTACCACTGAGCTACACCCGCTCTATATCCCCGCATATCACAAGCCGCGGGCCGCGGAAAGCGAAGGCCAATCGAGGCGTGCCCTGATGACGACGATCTTGTAGAACACACTGGCGCGTGCAGGACGCCCATGCCGCAGCGCAATAAAATGATTGTGAATCATCAGTGTGCGGTGAGCATGATAGCGTCCGGCCCGATCTCACGGATGGAAGGCTGTTTATGACCGATATCTCAATCGCGCGGGAGACGCGCGGGTCGCTTCTCGGACGCGGCAAGTTCGAGGACCCCGATCGCACGGCGCGCGGTGAGACCCGCGGCCAGGTCGGCTTCGTCCGGCTCGAGACGCTCTGGATCAACACCGGCACGCTCTGCAACATCCAGTGCGTGAACTGCTATATCGAGTCGAGCCCGAGCAACGACAGCCTGGCCTACATCACGGCCGCGGAGGCGGCGGCCTTCCTCGACGAGATCGCGGAGCGCCGGCTCGGCACCCGCGAGATCGGGTTCACGGGCGGCGAGCCCTTCATGAACCCGGACATGCTGGCCATGACGGAGGACGCCCTCAGGCGCGGGCACGAGGTGCTGATCCTGAGCAACGCCATGCAGCCCATGCAGCGCCCGCGCATCAAGGAGGGCCTGCTGAAGCTGCGCGAGGCGTACGGCGACCGGCTCACCATCCGCGTCAGCCTGGACCACTTCACCAAGCGCCTGCACGAGACCGAGCGCGGGCCGAACACCTGGCAGAAGACGCTGGACGGCCTCGACTGGCTCTCGCAGAACGGCTTCCGCATCGCCATCGCCGGGCGCACCTGCTGGAACGAGGACGAGCGCACCGAGCGTCAGGGCTATGCCGACCTGATCGCGGCCCGCGGCTGGCGCATCGATCCGCACGACCCCTCCGAGCTGGTGCTGCTGCCGGAGATGGACGGGCTGACCGACGTGCCCGAGATCACCAGCGCCTGCTGGAAGATCCTCGGCATACACCCCTCCGAGATCATGTGCGCCACCAGCCGCATGGTGGTGAAGCGCAAGGGCGCCGCCCGGCCGGTGGTGCTGCCCTGCACGCTGCTGCCCTACGACCGCCTGTTCGAGATGGGCGCCACCCTCACCGAGGCCGAGCGCGCCGACGGCGGCATGTTCGACAACGGCGCCGTCAAGCTCTGCCACCCGCACTGCTCGAAATTCTGCGTCCTCGGCGGCGGCAACTGCGCCGGATAGGGCG
>JAKSBI010000845.1 GCA_022361215.1 Hyphomicrobiales bacterium
CAATACGGCGTGCATCGCGCGCAAACCACGGAAGAGATGATCGACGTCGCCTATGCCTGCCGCCGGCGCATCTATCCCACCGGCCGCCGCCTCGGCATCATGACCATCTCGGGCGGCGGCGGCGTGCTGATGGCGGACGCGGCGAGCGCGCACGGCCTCGACGTCGCGCCCATGCCCGCCGAGGCCCAGGCCGAGATCAAGGACATGCTGCCCTACGCCGCGCCGCGCAACCCGGTCGACGTCACCGGCCAGTTCTACAACGACATGGACATGGTGGCGCGCGCCGTCCGGCTGATGCTGGAGAAGGGCCGCTACGACGCCATCGCCGGCTTCTTCACCACCGTGGCGGGCTCGCAGGCCGTGTCGGGCCGCCTGAGGGAGACCTTCAAGTCCGGCACTGCGGGCTTCGAGGACCGGCTGATCGCCATGTCCCTGATCGCCCCCGACGACGTGGTCGCGGCCTACGAGGCGGACGGTTTCCCGATCTTCGGCGACCCGTCGCGCGCCGTGGCCGCCATCGCCGCGCTCTGCGGCTTCGGCGAGGCCTTCGCGCGGGCCGGCGAGGCGCCGGCCGCGCCCTTCGGCGCCGCAGCCCTGCCCGAGGGTCCGATGGGCGAGCGCGAGGCCAAGGCCGTGCTGCGCGCCGCCGGCCTGCCCGTGGTCGAGGACCGGCTGGCCGCGACCGCGGACGAGGCCGTGGCGGCATGGCAGGCCTTCGACGGCCCGGTGGTGATGAAGATCGCGTCGCCGGACATCCTGCACAAGACCGAGATCGGCGGCGTGCTGCTCGACGTCGCGGGCGCCGAGGCCGTCCGGGAGGGCTTCGACACGCTGATCGCCCGTGCCCGCGAGACCCGGCCCGAGGCCCGCGTAGACGGGGTCCTGGTCTCCCCCATGGTCGGCGACGGCGTCGAGTGCATCCTGGGCGTGACCAGCGATCCGATCTTCGGCCCCATGGTGCTGTTCGGCCTCGGCGGCATCTTCGCCGAGGTGCTGGAGGACGTCACCTTCCGCCGGGCGCCGTTCGGTCTGGAAGAGGCGCACCGCATGCTCGGCGAGATCAAGGGCGCGGCCGTGCTCGACGGCGTGCGCGGCCAGCCGCCGGCCGACCGCGACGCCCTGGCGCAGGCGCTGGTGGATCTCGCCGCCTTCGCCGCCGCGCAGGCGGACGAGATCGCGTCCATCGACCTCAATCCGGTGCGCGCCCGCAGCGACGGCGTGGTGGCGCTGGACGCCCTGATCGTCCGGTCCGCGTGAGGCCAGGGCCGATGAGCGAGCCCCGTTTCCGAACGCCGATGACGGAGCTCTTCGGCATCGAGCGACCGATCCTGGCGGGCGGCCTGATGTGGCTCGCCGACGCCAATTACGTCGCGGGCGTGGTCAATGCCGGCTGCATGGGCTTCATCACCGCCAAGACTTTCCCCGACGCGGGCGCCTTTCGCGCCGAGCTGCAAAAGGCCAAGGATCTCACCGGCGGCCGCCCCTTCGGCGTCAATCTCTACATGTCGATCCACCAGGACGACACGGAGCTGATCTCCGGCCATATCGACATTCTGCTCGAGGCCGGCGTGCGCTTCATCGAGACCTCGGGCCTGCCGCCCAAGGCCGTCCTGCCGCGCCTGAAGGAGGCGGGCTGCACCGTCATGCACAAGGTGGCCTCCGTGCGCCACGCGCTCTCGGCCGCGCGCCTCGACGTCGACGCCGTGGCCGTGGTCGGGGCCGAGTGCGGCGGCCATCCGGGCCTGCAGATGATCGGCTCCATGGTGCAGGGCCTGAAGGCCGCCAAGGCGGTCGGCAAGCCGGTCGCGCTGGGCGGCGGCTTCGGCCACGGCGCCCAGCTCGTGGCGGCCCTGGCGCTCGGCGCCGACGCCATCCTGATCGGCACCCGCTTTCTGGTCGCCGACGAGATCTGGGCGCACCCGGCCTACAAGGACCGGCTCGTGGAGGCGTCCGAGACCGACACCCGCGTCATCATGGCCTCGTTCCGCAACACCTACCGCGCCATGGACAACGAGGCCGCCCGCGCCGTCGAAGCGCTCGAGACCGACGGCGTCCAGGACTTCGACGCCTACCGCCCCATCGTCCAGGGCACCGAGCAGAAGGCCGCTTACGAGACCGGCGACTGGAACCGCGGCGTGCTCTCCATGGGCCAGTCCGTCGCCTTCGCCGACGAGGTCAAGCCCGTCGCCGAGATCATCGCCCAGCTCATGGCCGAAGCCGACGAGGCCTTGGGCCGGCTGGGCGAGGTGAGAGGCGCGTGAGGGAGATTGCGCCCAGCCAAGACCCAACCTCCGTCATTCCTGCGAAAGCAGGAATCCATTAGCATCGGCGAATACCCAGAAGACCATGCATCTATTTGCTCGCGAGCCGGAAACACGGCACGCTCTACTTGGGCGTGACGTCGAACATCGCAGAGCGCTTGGAAACACACAGGCGCGGCCAAGGCAGCAAGTTCGCGAAGACGTACCACGCGAAGCGCCTCGTCTACGTCGAGCTCCACGACACCATGCCGGCCGCCATCCAGCGCGAAAAGCAAATGAAGACCTGGAAGCGCGCCTGGAAAGTACAGCTCGTCGAGCAGGTCAACCCGGAGTGGGACGACCTCTCACACCAGCATTTGACTTAGCCGCCAATGGATTCCTGCTTTCGCAGGAATGACGGAGTTTGCTGTGGCGAATGGGCAAACGACCCTGCGTCTACATTCTCGTGAGCCGGAGACACGGCACGCTCTACTTGGGCGTGAGATCGAACATCGCGGAGCGCCTGGAAAGTGCAACTCGTCGAAAAGGTCAACCCGGAGTGGGACGACCTCTCACACCAGCATTTGACTTAGCCGCCAATAGATTCCTGCTTTCGCAGGAATGACGGAGTTTGTTGTGCTGCGGGAGCGCCTTCGTTACTCCGCCGCCGTCTTCACGCTCCCGTCCTGCGCAATGCCCGAGCCGACCAGCGTCTCGATCTCGTCCTGCGCATAGCCGAGGCGCGCCAGCACGGTGCGCGTGTCCTCGCCGAAGCGCGGCGGGCGCTTGGCGGGGCGGGGCGGGGTGCGGGCGAGCTTGATCGGGTTGCCGAGGCCTTTATAGCCGTCCATCTCGACGACCATGTCCCGGTGCAGGGTCTGCGGGTGCTCGACCACCTCGGGCACGCCGAGCACCGGGCCCGCGGGCACGCCGTTCTGCATCAGCGTCTCGCAGAACGTCTCGCCGTCCTGGTCGGCCAGCAGCGCTTCGAGCTCCTGCTTCAGCTCCACCTTGTTGACGTTGCGCTCGCCGGTGCCGGAGAACCGCGGCTCCTGCGCGAGCTCCGGCTTGCCCAGCGCCTTGCAGAGGCGGGAGAACTGCCCGTCATTGCCGACGCCGATGAAGATGTCGCAGGTGCGCGTGGCGAAGGTGTCGTAGGGCGAGACGTTCGGGTGCGCGTTGCCCACGGGCGCCGGGCGTGCGCCGCCGAGGAACCAGTTGGAGGCGTGCGGGAAGAGCAGCGAGACGGCGGTGTCGTAGAGGCTGACCTCCAGGAACTGCCCCTCGCCCGAGCGCTCCCGCTCGTAGATCGCCGACATGATGCCGAAGGCGGCGGTGATGCCGGTGCCGATGTCGACCATGGGGATGCCGAGCCGGGTCGGCCCGCTGTCGGTGGTGCCGTTGACGCTCATCCAGCCGCTCATGGCCTGCACCACGGCGTCGTAGCCGGGGAAGCGCCCGAGGGGGCCGTCCGGCCCGAAGCCCGTGATGCGGCAGTGCACCAGGCGCGGGAAGCGTGGCTTCAGCGTCTCCTCATAGCCCAGGCCCCACTTCTCCAGGGTGCCGATCTTGAAGTTCTCGATCAGGATGTCGGCGCCGTCGAGCAGGCGCAGCAGCACCTCGCGGCCCTTCTCTTCGCGCAGATCCAGGGCGATGCCCTGCTTGGAGCGGTTGACGCCGAGGAAGTAGGACGAGGCACCCTTGCCGTCGAAGGGTGGCCCCCAGGCCCGCGTCTCGTCGCCCTGGGGCGGCTCCACCTTGATCACCTCGGCGCCGAGATCGCCGAGCCACTGGGTGCAGAACGGGCCGCCGAGCACGCGGGTCAGGTCGACGACCCGG
>JAKSBI010000808.1 GCA_022361215.1 Hyphomicrobiales bacterium
GACCGGCGAAGGCCTCGACGTGATCGCGGCGCCCGGCAGCGTCGCCGTGCCCGGCGAGGCCGAGGCCATGATCGAGACCGCCATCGCGGGCCTCGGCGGCCGGCTCGACTATCTGGTGAACAACGCCGGCACGCCGGTGACGAATGCGCCGATCCCGCCGGGCGAGCTCGACCGGCTCGACGAGGATTTCTGGCAGGCGATCCTGACCACCAACCTGATCGGGCCGTTCCGCTGCGCCCGCGCGGCTGCGCCCGCTCTGAAGGCGGCCGAGGGTGCCATCGTCAACACCGCCTCGATCGCGGGGCTCGGCCAGCAGGGCTCCAGCAGCGCCTACGCGGCGAGCAAGTCCGGGCTGGTTTCGCTCACCCGCAGCCTCGCCCGTGGCCTCGGCCCCGAGGTCCGCGTCAACGCCGTCGGCCCCGGTGCCGTCAACTCGCCCTGGCAGAAGGACTGGCCCGAGGCGCGCAAGCGGGCCAGCATCGAGCAGGCCGTGCTGAAGCGGCGCTGCGAGCCGGAGGACATCGCCGAGGTGGTGCTGTTCCTCTGCGCCGGGGCGCGCATGATCACCGGCCAGACCATCGCGGTGGATGGCGGGCTGACGCTTTAGGCTCGGTTCCGCTGCCCTTTGCTCGGCGTCATCCCGGCCTGCGCCGGGATGACGGCATTTGGGGAGTGGTCGGACCAAATGACAGCCCCCAGACCAAATGTCGGTGCTCACCCCCCGCCCTGCACCTGCTGCAGCACGTAGATCACCATGGGCAGCGTGAGGGCGGCGGCCAGGGTTTGCGCCGTCAAGATCCCCGCCATCAGCGGGGCGTCGCCGCCCATGCGGCGCGACAGGACATAGGACGACGAGGCGGCCGGGATGGCCATGCAGATCACCACGACGATGCGCGCCATGCCATCGACCCCGAAGGCCGTGAGCAGCGCGAACATGGCGGCCGGGGCCGCCAGCAGGCGCAGCGCCACGCCGAGCGCCAGGGCGCTGTTGGCGCCGGCGGCCTCGATCGGCCTGAGACCGGCGCCGACCGTCAGCAGGCCGAGCCCGAGCGCGCCGCCGGCGAGAAAGTCGGTCGCGCTCTCCAAAGGTCCCGGCAGGCCGATGCTCGTCGCGTTCAGCAGACCGCCCAGCAGGCAGCCGACGATGAACGGGTTGGTCGCCATCTGGCGCAGCATGCCGGAGGCCGTGGCCGCGCCGCTGTCGCCCCAGGTGACCAGCACCACCACGTTGACGGCGTTCAGCAGCGGCACGGTGACCGCGATCATGAAGGCCACGATGGCGATGCCGGCGTCGCCGAAGAGCGCGCCCACCACCGCCAGACCGATAAAGGCATGCCAGCGGGTCGAGCCCTGGAACACGCTGGTGAACGCGGCATCGGAGAAGCCGAAGCTGCGGGTCAGGAGCGGGCGCAGCGCCAGCAACAGAAGCGACGACGCGCAGATCATGATCACGAGGGAGGCCGCCAGCGGCCAGAGCGCCACATCCGCGAACTCAGCGAGCGCCAGCGTGCGCACGAACAGGGCGGGGAACAACACGTAGAAGCAGAGCGTCTCCACCGCCGACCAGACGTCCTCGCCCATCGCTCCGGTCCGGTAGAGAGCGAAGCCGAGCGCGATGACCAGAACGATCGGCGAGATCGCGTTGAGCGTTGCAAGCATGTGGCGGAGAACACCGGGCTGCTCGGGGCTGCGCACCATAGCGCGAGCGAAGGCGCGGCGGCCAGCACCGAAGCGCGCGCCCGATCAGGCGCGCACCTCCCGAAGCTCGGCGATCAGGCGGCGAGCTGAAGCTCCGACCGGAGAGCTTCCTGCGACTCCGCGACCGCCGTCACAGCGCCCAGCGCGTCCAGCCGGCGCCCATAGCCGTCCAGCAGATCGGCGGCGGCCAGCAGCGCCTCGGTCAGCGAGATGTAGCTGGCGAGCAGATCCTGCGCCTTCAGCAGAGCGTCGAGCTCCAAGAGCTCGGCATGCGACATGTCCTGGAGTGTATCGGTCATCTGGTGCCCCTCTATGCGCCGGGGCCGATGACGTTGTCGCCAAATTCCTTCCCCCAGCGCATGAAGCATCGCCGGGATTTGGTTAACAAAAGGTTAATGGGGGGTTTGCTTATCGCTCGCGGCTATTCCTCGCTGCGCTCGGGCCTGCGCGGGCGCCCGAGACCAGGACCGGTGCCCGCGTTGTTGATTCACGAGCGGTTAAGGACCCGTGTCGCGGGACGATGGGTCTACCATCGGTCTCGGGGTGCCAGGCGGACGGGCTTGGCCGTGAGGCTGTTTTTTCGCTCGCGGCTATTCCTC
>JAKSBI010000222.1 GCA_022361215.1 Hyphomicrobiales bacterium
CTCGATCATGGCGTCGACACCCATCGGGAAGAGCTTCTTGAAATAGACGTCGCCGAGGGTCTCGTCGGGGCCGATATCGACCTCCTTCTGGAGCAGGATCGGCCCCTCGTCGAGGCCTTCGTCCGGCCAGAAGATGGAGAGTCCGGTCCGGGAGGCGCCCATGGAGATCGGCCAGTTGATGGAGGAGGGGCCCCGGTGCTTGGGCAGCAGCGACGGGTGATACTGGATGGTGCCGAGCTTCGGCGCGTCCAGCACGGGCTGCGGCACGAAGAGGGTCACATAGGCCATGACGCAGAGATCGGGCTCGTAGGAGCGCATCAGCTCCTCGGCCTCCGGCGTCTTCCAGGACTTGGGCTGGTGCACGGGCAGGCCCTTCTCCTCGGCGAACACCTTCAGCGTGTCCGGCGGGCGGCCCTCCGGGTCCGGCGCGCAGAAGACGGCGGCGATGTCCTCGCCGCGCTCCAGCAGGCGTTCGAGAACGGCCTGCCCAAAAGCCTGCTGACCATGGACGACGATACGCATGACGTTACCTCCCCGCCGGCCGGTCGCGTTTCCGGCTCGGTCTTTTCCGCTTCGTTGTGGTCGACCGGCTGAGGCGCCGGCCGGAGTGTGTTGCCGGCCCCGCCGCCTATTCCGCGGCGATGTTCCGGGGCTCGTCCCCGACGGCGCCCGAGGCCTTGGCATCGGCGATCTCGCCGTCGTTCAGCCCCAGCACCTCGCTCAGAATCTCATCCGTGTGCTCGCCCAGGAGCGGCGAACGGCTGACATCGGAGGGCGAGTCCGAGAGCTTGATCGGGTTGCCGACGGTCAGATACGAGCCGCGGGTCGGATGGTCGACCTCGACCACCGTGCCGGTCTCGCGCAGCGACGGCTCCTCCGCGATCTCCTTCAGGGACAGGATCGGGCCGCAGGGGATGTCCAGCGGGTTCAGGGTCTCCATGACCTCGAACTTGGTCTTGGTCTTGGTCCATTCCTCGATGGCGTCGAAGATCTCCGTGAGCCGCGGCAGGCGGGCCTCGGCGGTGGCGTAGTCCGGGTCCTCGATCCATTCCTCGCGGCCGATCACCTTGCAGATGCGACCCCAGACCGGTGCCTGGGTGATGAAATAGATGTAGGCGTCGGGGTCGGTCTCCCAGCCCCTGCACTTCAGGATCCAGCCCGGCTGGCCGCCGCCCGAGGCGTTGCCCGAGCGCGGCACCGCAGGCCCGAACTCGCCGTGCGGGTACTGCGGGTACTCCTTCAGCGGCCCGTGCGTAAGCCGCTGCTGGTCGCGCAGCTTGACCCGGCAGAGGTTGAGCACGCCGTCCTGCATGGCTGCCAGCACGCGCTGGCCGCGCCCGGTCTTCTCGCGCTGATAGAGCGCCGTGACGATGCCGAGCGCCAGATGCAGGCCGGTGCCGGAATCGCCGATCTGCGCGCCCGTGACCAGCGGCGGCCCATCGTCGAAGCCCGTGGTGGAGGCGGCGCCGCCGGCGCACTGCGCCACGTTCTCGTACACCTTGCAGTCCTCGTAAGGGCCGGGGCCGAAGCCTTTCACCGAGGCGTAGATCATGCGCGGGTTCAGCTCCTGGATACGCTCCCAGGGGAAGCCCATGCGGTCGATGGCGCCGGGCGCGAAGTTCTCGACCATGACGTCGCAGGCCTTGATCAGGCCCTCGAAGATCTCCTTGCCCTTGTCGCTCTTGGTGTTGAGCGTGATGGAGCGCTTGTTGGAGTTCAGCATGGTGAAATACAGGCTGTCGGCGCCCTCGATGTCCTGGAGCTGGCCGCGGGTGATGTCGCCGACGCCGGGGCGCTCGACCTTGATCACATCCGCCCCGAACCATGCCAGCAGCTGCGTGCAGGTCGGGCCGGACTGCACGTGGGTCATGTCCAGAATACGGACGCCTTCGAGTGCCTTCATCGTCATTTCCCCAAGGGTCTGTTGCAAAGGGAGGGCGGGGCCGCCATGGGCCCCGCCGGATCGTCTTACTTGTACATGGTCTGGGCTTTGGTCCCGGGCGCGTACTCCTTCGGGTCCACCCAGATATTGACCACCGCCGACTTGCCGTCGCGATTGACCGCCTCGCGGGCGCGCCTCAGCGCCGGGCCGATCTCGTTCGGGTCGTGCACCTCCTCGCCATAGCCGCCGAGCATCTCGCCGAACTTGGAGAAGGGCACGTCGCCGAGCAGGTTGCCCACATTGCCGCGCTGCTCGCCATATTTCGAGATCTGGCCGTAGCGGATCTGGTTCATGGCCGAGTTGTTGCCGATGACGGCGATGTAGGGGGCGCCGAAGCGGTTGGCCGTCTCCATGTCGAAGGCGGTCATGCCGAAGGAGCCGTCGCCGTAATAGCAGAGCACCTCCTTGTTCGGGTGCGCCAGCTTGGCGGCCATGGCGAAGCCGGTGCCGACGCCGAGGCTGCCGAGCGCGCCCGGGTCCATCCAGTTGCCGGGGCCGCGCGGCTGCACGGCCTGGGCCGAGATCGTCACCACGTCGCCGCCGTCGCCGATATAGATGGTGTCGTCGGAGAGGAACTCGTTGATCTCCCAGGCCACCCGGTAGGGATGGATCGGCGACGAGTCCGAGAGAAACAGCGGCATCAGCTTGTCGGTCTTGGCGATCTCCTCGGCGCGCAGCGCCTTCATCCAGTCCTGGCGGGCCTGCTGCTTGGTCTTATCGATACGGCCGGTGGCCGCGTCGCCGAGGGCCGCGAAGATGGCGCCGGGGTCGCCGACGAGGCCCAGCGACACGTCCCGGTTCTTGCCGACCGTACGGTAGTCCATGTCGATCTGCACCACCGTGGCGTCGGACCGCAGGCGCTTGCCGTAGCCCATGCGGAAGTCGAAGGGCGTGCCGACGATGACGATGACGTCGGCCTTGTCGAAGGCGGTGCGGCGCGTGCGGTTGAAGTAGTGCGGGTCGCCGGGCGGCAAGAGCCCGCGGCCGGCGCCGTTGAAATAGGCCGGGATGTCGAGCTGGCGCACCAGGTCGATGGCCGCCTGGTGGCCGCCGCACATATAGACCTGGGTGCCGAGCAGGATCGCCGGGCGCTCCGCGTTCACGAGCAGGTCCGCGAGCTTCTCGACGTCCGCCGGATCGCCCACCGACTTGACCGAGGCCCGGTAGCGGCCGGGCTCGGGGATGGTGGCCTCGGTGAGGCCGACCTCGCGGTCGAGCACGTCGCGCGGGATCTCCAGATAGGCGGGCCCATAGGCACCGCTGAAGCACTCCCGCGCGGCCATCGAGACCATGTCGGCGGCGCGCTCGGTGCTCGGCACCGTGGCGGCGAACTTGGTGATCGCCGACATCATGTCGACGTGGGGCAGGTCCTGCAGCGAGCCCATCTTGTGCTGGCTGAGCGCACCCTGGCCGCCGATGTGCAGCACCGGGCTCTCGGAGCGGAAGGCCGTGGCGATGCCGGTGACGGCGTTGGTGCAGCCCGGCCCGGCAGTGGTCACGACGCAGCCGAGCTTGCCGGTCTGCCGGGCATAGCCGTCCGCGGCATGGGCCGCGACCTGCTCGTGGCGCACGTCGACGATGCGGATGCCTTCGTCGATGCAGCCGTCGTAGATGTCGATGATGTGGCCGCCGCAGAGCGTGAAGACCGTGTCCACGCCTTCGCTCTTCAGCGCCTTGGCCACCAGGTGGCCGCCCGAGATCACCTGACCGGAGCGGTCCTTCTGGGCGAGTGTGTCTTCGGCTGTTGTCGACATAGGTCTCTCCTAGGGCCTCGGGAAGGCGGCCCGGGCCGCTGCCTGAGAAGGCTATTCGAGATA
>JAKSBI010000096.1 GCA_022361215.1 Hyphomicrobiales bacterium
GGCGCTCGACGCGCGCGGCTTCATCCAGGTGGCGGACACGCTCGAAAGCGTCTCCCATCCCGGCGTCTTCGCGGCGGGGGACGTGGCGAGCGTGGTCGACCACCCGCGGCCCAAATCGGGCGTCTTCGCCGTGCGACAGGGGCCGCCGCTGGCGCGCAACCTGCGCCGTGCGCTTCAGGGCAGGCCGGCGAAGCCCTTCCGGCCGCAGAGCGAGTTCCTCAGCCTGATCTCGACGGGCGACAAGTACGCCGTGGCGTCGCGCTCCTGGTGGGCGCTGGAGGGCCGGTGGGTCTGGACCTGGAAGGACTGGATCGACCGGCGGTTCATGGACAAGTACAACGACCTGCCCGAGATGGACGCGGACGACGCGCCCGACATCGCGCCGGGCCTTGCCGACGCGGAGGCGCTGAAGGAGATCTCGGCCGTGGCCATGCGCTGCGGCGGCTGCGGCGCCAAGGTGGGGGCGACGGTGCTCGACCGGGCGGTCTCGGGGCTGGAGCCCGTCGCGCGCGACGACGTGCTGATCGGCCTGCACGCGCCCGACGACGCGGCCGTGGTCGCGGTGCCTGAGGGCAAGGTGGCGGTGCACACCGTCGACGTCTTCCGGTCCTTCGTCGAGGACCCTTACGTCTTCGGCCAGGTGGCCGCCAACCACGCGCTCGGCGACATCTACGCCATGGGCGGCGAGCCGCAGACCGCGCTCTCCATCGTCACCATCCCCTACGGCCTGGAGGCCAAAGTGGAGGACACGCTGGCGCAGCTCATGGCCGGCGGGCTGACCGTGCTCAACGAGGCCGGCGCGGCGCTCGTGGGCGGGCACACCAGCGAGGGCCAGGAGCTCTCCCTCGGCTTTGCCGTCAACGGCCTGATCGACCGCGAGCGGATCCTGCGCAAGGGTGGCATGCGCGCCGGCGACCGCATCGTGCTGACCAAGCCCATCGGCACGGGCACGCTCTTCGCCGCCGACATGCGCCACCGCGCCAAGGGCCGCTGGATCGCTGCCGCCCTCGAGGGCATGGTGCAGTCCAACCGCGAGGGCGCGGCCTGCCTCTTTGCCCACGGCGCCACCGCCTGCACGGATGTCACCGGCTTCGGCGTGCTCGGCCATCTGGTGGAGATGACCAAGCCCTCGGGCGTCGACGTGGAGCTGGACCTGGCGGCCGTGCCGCTGCTCGACGGGGCGCTGGAGAC
>JAKSBI010000093.1 GCA_022361215.1 Hyphomicrobiales bacterium
CGGCCACGTAACGCGTCGAGCGAACGGCACGGCCTCAAGCGTGCCAGCCCTCGGTCCGACACGCTCCGGACGGCCGCCCCCCTCAGAACACGTCGCCCGCGAACTCCGAGCGCAGCCGGCCACGCAGATCCTCGATGGCGCGGAAGCAGGCCACCAAGTAGTCCTTCTCGCGGGACGACAGGCTGGCCTCGGCGACGAAGTTGCCGACCGGCTCGCCGGCCCGGAAGTCGGCGATCTGCTGGCGCAGCAGCAGCCGCGTGATGTGCTGCAGGCCGCCGGTCAGATAGTCCTGGGCGTCCTTGTCCAGAACGCCCTTGCCCGCCAGGGCGTCGATGCGCGCCAGCGTCGAGGTCTCGGGCACGCCGTGGCGGAGCGCGAGCAGGCGCACCCCTTCGACGAGCGGAAGCGTGCCGCCATATTTGAGGTTGATCATGCCTTCGCGGTCCCGCGTGTCGCGCTCGCTCATCAGGCGGCCGAACCAGCTGAGCGCGACCTTGTGGCCGGCCTCGACGGCGTACATGTCCTTGACGAAGCCGGGGTTGGCGGCAGCGAGCGCGGTGACGCTCTCGCGCAGCCGCGCCGACAGGCGGCCCGCGCCGAAGCCGTGGCCGAAGTCGAAGAAGATGTCGCAGTAGCGCAGCGTCGTGTCGGTGCGTCGGCGCATCCAGTAGGCGATCTGGTCCGACCACTGGCCGAGCGTTTTGCGCCAGACCGGGTTGGTGGCCATGATGTTGCCGCGGCAGAGCGGAAAGCCGACCTTGTCGAGCGCCTGCGTCATGCGCTCGGCCAGCTCGATGAAGAAGGGGTCGATGCGCCCGTGCTCGGCGTCGTCATAGTCGTCGAGCACGAAGCCGTTGTCCTGGTCCGGGAACAGGAAGTTCTCGCCGCGCCCGCCCGAGCCCATGATGATGAGCGAGAAAGGGACCGGCGGGGCGCCGAGGCCCTCTGCCTCCATGTCGGCGAGCGCGCGCCGGACGATGCGGGCGTGGATGTCCCGGTTGATGTCGGTCAGGAGGGCCTGCACCTCGGGCACCGGCACGTTGTCGTCGAACAGCGCCTCGGCGACCTCGACCTGGGCCTGCTTCACCTTCTTCAGGCCCTCGACGCTCTCCTCGTGGGTGAGGTCGTCGATCAGCTCCAGGGTCTGCTCGGACAGCACCGCGAGCGCCGCGTGCAGGGCCAGCATGCCGCAGACCCGGCCGGCGCCGTCGACCACGGGAATGTGCCTGAGGCGCCAGCGCCGCATGAAGGCGACGGCGCGGTAGAGCGGATCCCTGCGCGCCACGGTCACGACCGGCGCGGTCATCACCGACGCGACCGTCGCCTCCGGCTCCACGCGGCAGGCGATGCGCCGCGCCACGTCCTGCTCGGTGACGATTCCCGCCGGACGGTCGTCCCCGTCGACTACGACGGCGCACGAGGCCTTCTCCGCAGCCAGCCGGTCGATCAGCGTCCGCACCGTGTCGTCCGGACCGACACGGACCGGCGCCGGGCCCAAATGGTCCCTCACGAGCCGGCGGAAGATCTCCGTCTGGGTGTTCATGGGCGCTCCCCTCGATCGCGGCCACCCTATAGGTCAGCCATGTCCATTCTGAAAAGAGGCCCTATGTCGCGCGCTTGCCGAAGGCCAGGATGACCGCCACCGGCACGGCGAAGCCGATCGCGACCACCGTCACCACCAGAATGGCGAGCTCGTCGTACTGGCCGCGGTCGACCGCGAAGATCTGGTTCAGATACTTGGTCTGCAGCTCCCGAGCGACGAGCGCCAGGTTCATCAGCGAGGCCATCAGCGCGAACCAGGTGGCGCGGCGGCCGGCCGGCGCGTGGATGGCGATCAGCGTCAGCAGCGGGATCATGCTAAGCTGCGCAAAGGGCGATTCGGCCGCCGTGTCGATGAGCGCAATGGTGCGGGCGCCGAAACCCAACGTCGTTTGCGTCCATTCGTGCAGGCCATAGACCAGCGCGATGTTCGGCAACGAGAGCACGGTTCCGATCACGGTCAGCCAGAGCAGGACCTGCGCCACCGGCCGGCGCGTGATGGCGTCGGACAAGAGCCAGATCCCGAGCATGCCGAGCCCGGCGCCGATCTGGGCCAGCGTACCGTAGAACGCCTCGTTGAAGCCGAGCACGTCGATTGTGAACCAGCGATAGCCTTCGCCCACCCCCGGCATGGCCCGGAAGGCGAAGATGATGAGACCGGCAAAGAAGATCCGCCGCCTGGTCTCGGCATCGAGCTCGCGCACCACCCGGGCGAGCATCGCGATCACCACGACCATGGAAACGAGGAACACGATCTCCTGGCCGAACGGCACGCGGCCGGCACCGAGGCCAACGACGACGGCGCCGAAAGCCAGGCCGCCGCCGAGGATGCGCCAGTCGATCGGCTTGCGCGGCACGGCCTCGAGGCGCACCAGCAAGGCGCCGGTGATGGAGATCAGCGGAATCGCGAGCCCCAGGAGAAATACGGCCTCGTAGGAGATGACCTGCGCCAGCCAGCCGGAGATCCCGGAGACGGCGAAGATGCCGAAGGAGAGCGCCAGCCGGCCGAGCACCTGCACCATGCCGAGCTCCCGCTGCACGTCCGCCTTGGGCCGCGGGCTGCCGTCCGAGGCCTCGCGGTCCACGACCTCGGTGCTCATGGCGTCCGCCACCACGTCCTGCAAAACGATGCCGACGACGATGGCGAGCTTGGCCAGCACGTAGAGCACGTCGAGGCTGGCGAAGGCGAGCCAGCCCCCGGCCGCGCCGGCCAGGATCAGCAGGCCGGTGGCCACCAGCGCCGCGCCCAGGAAGACATAGACCCGCCGCTGCGAGCCGAGCAGCGCCACGGAGTCGACGATCTGGCCGAACACCATCTTGATGGTCCAGGGCAGCGTCAGCCAGACGGCAAGGCCCGCCAGGTCCGCCGGCGTCAGGGTCAGCGCCTGCTTGATCCAGAAGCTCTCGGCAATGGCCACGAGCCCGAGCGCGCCATAGGCGAAATAGACCATGAGCAGCGGCAGATAGCGCATCCGCATGGCGCGCACGGGCGTCAGCAGCGCCGCCTTCAGCCGCTCGGCGGCAACGGCCGGCCAGCCGGGCTCCGGGGCGTCGGTGTCGGGGCGGTTGGCGGTCTGCTCGACGATCATACGGTGTCAGGTCTGCCGATGAGGTGGCGCATAGCTTGATATACTCAGCTTGAGGGCCCACCTCAGCAGCGATGCCCCGTTTGCCCTCAAAATTTTACGCACGATCAAGAGACGTCGTGTACAGTCGAATGTCCAACAAAGGAGTTGCTACAAGCCACATGCCAGCGAAGAAGGCAGGCCAGTGGTCATCCAAGAACGTTCGGTCCAGAGCCGCGACGCGCGTTGTCAATCACGACAAGACGACGCACGGACGTGACGCTTGGCATGTGACCTCTGACGGACGGTCCAGGACCGTAATCACCTCCCCGACCTCCGCGGCCGCTATCGACGAGGCGGCTGTTATCTACGCCGCAGCGCTGAAGCGCCTTGCCAAGCGGTAGACGGCACTACCGCTTGACGCTGGCCGACGCGCTAAGTGCGCACAAAGAGGCCCTTCAAACAGGCGGACGTGACGGCATTCCAAGTCCCGCATTGGTCGAGTCCGCCATCGCCAGACCCTATAGCGGCTACTACCGGCCGATTGCTCGCAAGGCGGCTGCCTTGATGCAGTCCATGGCTACGAATCACGGCTTCACGGATGGCAACAAGCGCACAACAATCATTCTGGACCCACCTGCTTGTGGTTCGGAGCGGATATGAGATCGTGCCTCTCGGCGAAGACACCGACCTGCCGACTGCGATGGAAACGCTTGTTCTTGCGGTCGTCGAAGACAAGCTTCCATTCGACGACATTGTGGACTGGTTTCGCGCCCGTCTCAGAAAGAAAGAGTGAGATCTGGCCGATTTCCAGAATTGAGGCGCAGCCCCGAGCGAATGACGGCTCCTCGCCTTGATCGGACGGCTTGCATACCGCCCACATCTTTGCTGAGCTGCGCCGCCATGCCATCAGTTGAACCGAGACCGCCACTTTGACTCCCCTCGATCGTTTTCGCCTGGACGGACGCACCGCTCTGGTGACCGGCGCCTCCAGCGGGCTCGGGCGCCACTTCGCGCTGACCCTGGCGCGCGCAGGCGCCAAGGTGGCGGTGGCCGCCCGACGCATGGACCGGCTCGCCGAGACGGTGGAGCTTATCGGCAATGACGGCGGGACGGCCGTCGCCGTCGCTCTCGACGTGACCGACAGCCAAGCGCCGGCGCGCGCTTTCGACGAGGCCGAGGCGGCCCTCGGCCCGATCTCCATCCTGGTCAACAATGCGGGCGTGCCGAGCGGCGCCTGGTTCCTGGAGATGCCGGAGGCCGAGTGGCGCAAGGTGCTGGACGTCAATCTCGACGGCGTCTTCCGGGTGGCGCAGGAGGGCGCGCGGCGCATGGACGCGGCGGGTGACGGCGGCAGCATCGTCAACATCGCCTCGATCCTCGGCTGCGGCGTCCTGAAGACGCTCTCGGCCTACGCCGTCTCCAAGGCCGCCGTGGTCCAGCTCACCAAGGCCATGGCGCTGGAGCTGGCGCGCAGCGGCATCCGCGTCAACGCCATCGCGCCCGGCTACTTCGCCACCGACATGAACCGCGACTTCCTGGAGTCCGACGCCGGCGCCCAGCTCATCGCCAGGGTGCCGCAGGCCCGCGTCGGCGCGCTGCACGACCTCGACGGCGCCCTGTTGCTGCTTGCCTCCGACGCCGGATCATTTATGACGGGAACGGTAATTCCCGTCGACGGCGGCACGCTGCTTGCGATGGGCTAGGGCACAAGAGCACGATGATCGACTTCTCCCTGACGCCGGAAATCGAAGATGTGCGAAAGCGCGTGCGGGCCTTCGTCGAGGAGCACGTGCTGCCGCTGGAGATGGACCGCGAGAACTACGACGACCACGAGAACCTGCGCGGCGACCTCTGCGACGGCCTGCGCGCCAAGGCGCGAGACGTCGGCCTCTGGTGCCCGCAGATGCCGAAAGCGCGCGGCGGCATGGACCTGCCCTTCGTCGGCCAGGCGGTTATGTACGAGGAGGCCAACCGCTCCATCTTCGGGCCCGTCTGCTTCAACTGCGCGGCGCCCGACGACGGCAATATGCGCGTGCTGGAGCAGGTCGCGACGGAGGCGCAGAAGGCTCAGTGGCTGCAGCCCATCGTCGACGGCGAGGTGCGCAGCGCCTTCGCCATGACCGAGCCGCACCCCGGCGGCGGCTCGGACCCGGCGATGATCCAGACCCATGCGGAGCGCAAGGGCGATGCCTGGGTCGTCAACGGCCACAAGTGGTTCATCACCGGCGCCGCCTGGGCCGAGCATTTCATCCTGATGGCCAAGACCTCCGACGATCCGCGCCGCGGCCTGACCGCCTTCCTGTTCCACCGCGACCAGCCCGGCTTCGAGCTCGGCCGCCGCATCGCCATCATGGGCCCCGAGGAGCATGGCGGCCATTGCGAGGTCGCCTTCCGCGACATGGAGCTGCCGGACGAGAACCGGCTGATGGAGGTGGGCGACGGGCTCAAGGTGACGCAGATCCGGCTGGGGCCGGCGCGGCTGACCCATTGCATGCGCTGGCTGGGCCTCGCCAAGCGCTGCATGGAGATCGCCTCCGAGTACATCGCCGAGCGCGAGGGCTTCGGCGTCAAGCTGGCGGACCGGGAGTCGGTGCAGATCAAGATGGGCGAGCTCGCCCACGAGATCCAGGTGGGCCGGCTCCTGGTCATGCACGCGGCCTGGATGCTCGACCGGGGCGACTATGCGCGCAAGGAGGTCTCCATGGCCAAGGTGCACGTCGCCAACCTGCTGCACAAGGCGGCCGACACCGCCATTCAGCTCAACGGCGCCCGCGGCTATTCGAAGGACACCATCCTCGAATGGGTCTACCGTTACGCCCGCCAGGCGCGCCTGGTGGACGGGGCCGACGAGGTTCACAACATGGTGCTGGCGCGGTTCTATGCAAAGGAGGGCCGCGACTTCTGGAGCTGGGGAGCCTGAGCGGGGATGGCCCACGCGACCCGAAGACGGACACTGGACCCGGCCGATCTGGAGCCGTTCGAGGCCTGGCTGGCGGCGGTGCTCGGCGCGGAGCAGGCCCGGGTCCGCCGGGTCGAGCTGCTCTCCGGCGGCGCCATCGGCGAGAACTGGCGGATCTCCGTGCAGGTCACCGGCGGCGACCGCACCGGGTTGCAGGACTGGGTGCTGCGCACCGACACCCCCTCGCCCCTGGTCCTGAGCCTCGACCGCGCCCGGGAGTTCGCCTGCCTGAGCGCCGCTCATAGGGTGGGCGTGACCGTGCCCGAGCCCATCGCGGACTGCGCCGACCCCTCGATCATCGGCGCGCCCTTCATGCTCGTCGGCTATGCCGAGGGCATGGCCCAGGCGCGCAAGATCGTCCGCGATCCACGCATCGAGGAGTTCGGCACGATCCTGGCCGAGCGGCTCGGCGCCGAGGTCGCGCGCCTGCACGCCATCCGGCCCGGCCAGCACGGGCTGGATTTCCTGCCGCAGCCGGAGACGTCGCCCGCGCACCAGCAGGTGGCGGACCTGCGCGCGCTGCTCGACACCGTCAGCGAGCCGCGGCCGGCGCTGGAATACGTGCTCGCCTGGCTCGAGCGCAACGCGCCCAGGGACCAGCGCATCGTGCTCTGCCACGGCGACTACCGCACCGGCAACTACACGATCGATCGGGGCATCCTGACCGGCATTCTCGACTGGGAGTTCGCCCATTGGGGCGACCCGCATTTCGATATCGGCTGGTTCTGCGCCCGCTGTTGGCGCTTCGGGGCGGACGAGCGGGAGGCCGGCGGCATCGCCGCGCGCGAGGCCTTCTATCGCGGCTACAACAGCGCCATCACCTATCCGCTCGATCCCGGCATCGTGCCTTATTGGGAGATCATGGCGGCGGCGCGCTGGGCCGTCATCGCGCTCCTGCAGGGCGAGCGCACCGGTCCCGAAGGCGAGCCGTCGATCGAGCTGATGCTCACAGGGCTGATGGCGCCCGAGATGGAGTACGACGCGCTCACAGGCATCGCGGCGTTCGAGGAGACGGGGAGGCTCGTGGCCCATGGCTAGCAGCGGCGACATGGCGCAAGCGCTGCTGTCGCTGGCGCTCAGGACCTATCAAGCGGAGCTGGAGCCGGACCTGCCGGCGGCCAAGCGCTACGTCTCGGCCATGACCGGCAACGCCTTGGGGATCGCGCTCCGCGCCCTCCAGAACCCGGCGCCCGAGGTCCGGCTGCTGGAGCGCATCGGTGGCGACGAGGCCCGCGACATGGCCGCGCTCGCAAACGCGATCCGCGCCGGCACCGTCTCCGACGCAACCCATGGCACGCTCCGAGACGCCCTCGAGACCTATCTGGCCGCCGAGCTCGCCATCACCAACCCGCGCTTCCTGAAGCGCCGTTCGGCCTGAGGCGGCGATGCAGGGCGACGGCGCGGAGCTCAGGCAGCGCGCGGCGAACCACACGCCGCTGACCCCTCTCAGCTTCCTGACGCGGGCGGCCCGGCTCTTTCCCGACAAGACGGCCGTGGTCGACGGCGCGCGGCGCTTCGGCTACGGCGCATTCCTGGCCCGCTGCCGCCGCTTCGCGAGCGCGCTCGCCGAGCGCGGCATCGGCCGCGGCGACACCGTCGCCATCCTGGCGGCCAACTCCCCGGCCCTGCTGGAGGCGCACTATGCGGTGCCGATGCTCGGCGCCGTGCTCAACCCCATCAACATCCGGCTCGACCCGGCCTCCATCGCCTTCTGCCTGGAGCATGGCGGCGCCAGGCTCTTCCTTACCGACCGCGCCTTCGCCGGGACCATCGGCCCGGCGCTGGAGCGACTGGAGACGCCGCCCATGGTGGTCGATATCGACCACGGACCGGACCCGGCCGGTCCGGCGCTCGCCGACATCGAGTACGAAGCCTTTCTCGCCGCCGGCGACCCCGCCTTCACGGGCCCCGGACCCGAGGAGGAATGGGATTCGATCTGCCTGCTCTACACCTCCGGCACCACCGGCAACCCCAAGGGC
>JAKSBI010000872.1 GCA_022361215.1 Hyphomicrobiales bacterium
CCACCTGCTCGGGCTTGGCCTCAAGCCCGACGACATCGTGCTCTACGGCGAGTCGCTCGGCACCGGTGTTGCCGTGCAGGTGGCCTTGCAGCGCGAGGTCAAGGCCATCGTCCTAGAAGCGCCCCTCACATCGACCGTCGACGTGGGCCGTCAGATCTACTGGTTCCTGCCGCTCAGCTTGATCCTCACCGACAAGTATCCGACCATCGATCACATCAAGCGTGTGACAGCGCCGGTGCTGGTCCTGCACGGCGAGAAGGACGCGGTGATACCGGTCGCTCACGGCAAGCGGATCTATGCCGCTGCCAACGAGCCCAAGTCGCTGGTGCTGCTACCCGAGGCGGGCCACAGCGATCATCTCGATCACAATGGCTGGGCGCCCGTGCGGACCTTTCTGGACGCACTGCCGGCGCGGTAAGCAACGACTTTCCGGCAAGGACGTCGCTCAGGGTCTTGTCCGAGCCTGCCGGGCTGCCATCCAGGGCCAGATGAACTCCAGCAGCACGGAGCCGCAGATGACGACGATGGCGGCCACCTGTACCCAGGTGATCGGTTGCGCGAGAATGGCCAGCGCCAGGGCTGTCGTGATCACCGGTTTGAGAAAGAAGAGATAGCTGCCGCGCGTGATGTCCGGGACGGCTGCGAGCCCTCCGAACCAGACCAGTTGCGTGATGGTCGTGTTCCAGATCCCGAGGATCAGCAGCGACCAGGCCGCTATTAGCGGCTTGTCGGACAGGGTGAGCGGGTCGACCCAGATGCCCCAGAAGATGCCGACGATGATCCAGAGCCCGAGCGATCCGATCGACATGCTGACGGTGGTGATGCGCAAGGCGCCATAGGTGTTGATGAGAGGCTTCACGAGCACCGCATAGATCGAGCCCAGCGCCGCGCAGCCGAGCGCCAGCAGCACACCGAAGAGAGAGTCCGTGTCGCCTGCGAGCCTGGAGAGATAGCCGTCGGTGAGCAGCAGTGCGACGCCAGCCACGGCGGCGACACCGGTCAGGATCTTGGCGCCGCCAATGGGCATGCGGTTCACGACCATATTGGTCAGGCCGACAAAGATCGGCACCGTCGTAACCATGGTCCCGACCTGTACGATGGTGGCGAAGTCCAGGGCCCAGTGAAAGGCCAGATAGGAGAGGCTGACGCCTATCAGCGACAAGGGCACGAGAAGGCGCCACTCGGCCTTGAGTGGCGTCCACAGGTCGCGCGTGGCAGGCCGCATGAGCGCCACGAGCAGCAGTCCGGCGGCGCCGATCAGATAGCGCCAGACCGAGACTTCCGCACCCTGGACACCGGAGAGGACGGCGAAGAACTCGCTGGTGGCATGTCCGATCACGCCGACAAAGACCATGGCATAGGCGAGGGCTGGCGGCATGGATCGGAGCCTCTGAGTCCGGGATCGGGGCCGGGCGAGGAGAGACGCGGGCCGCCTGTGGAAATCCCCGGCCTGCGGCGCGGCGCTATGTCCACTTTCATGGTATGAACGCGGCCGCGTCAATGCCTTTCCAGGGACGCACGGGCTTCATTTCAGGAGGGCAGGGATGGAGAAACGCGCGCAGGCCGACGAGCTGCAGCAGAGCGTCTTAGCGCTCGTCGATTCGAGCGTGAGCTACGGGCTCAGCCTCGCCACCGCCATCGGGATCCTGATCGCCGGCTACATTATCTCCAAATGGGCCAGCCGGGCCATCCGGCGTCGCCTGGAGGCGGTGGATCAGTTCGACCGGACGCTGATCCCGATCGTCGCGCAGATTGCGCGCTACGCCATCCTGATCTTCACCGGCATTCTGGTCCTGGCCGAGTTCGGCATCCAGACCACCAGCATCATCGCCGTGCTCGGCGCCGCGGGGCTCGCCATCGGCCTCGCCCTGCAGGGCACGCTGCAGAACGTGGCTGCGGGCCTGATGCTGCTGATGATCCGGCCGTTCCGGGTCGGCGACTATGTCGATGTGGCCGATTCCAGCGGAACCGTCGACGAGATCGGCCTCTTCATGACGCGTCTGCACACGCCGCAGAGCATTTTCATCGCCATCCCCAACAGCAAGATCTGGTCGAACACGATCACGAACTACTCCATGCGCCCCAACCGCCGGCTCGATCTGACCATCGGTATCTCTTATGACGATGACATCGACACCGCCGTCGCG
>JAKSBI010000510.1 GCA_022361215.1 Hyphomicrobiales bacterium
CATCGACTATCTGTCGCGCCTGAAACGCGACCGCGTCATCAAGAAGTTCGTGAAGGCGAAGAAGGCCGAGGCGCCGGCTTAGCTTCCGCCGGCACATCGCGGACGCGGCCAGGGAGGCCTGCTCATGGCGCTTGATCGCCTTGTCGTTGCGACCTGCCAGCTTCCGGTGGTGCCGGAGATCGGCCGCAACGCTCGCCACATCGTCGACCAGCTCGCGCGCGCCGCCGCTGGCGAGGTCCCGGGCCCATGACCGGCCTGCGCCTCGTGTTCATGGGCACGCCGGACTTCGCCGTGCCCACGCTGACGGGCCTGATCGGCGCGGGCTACGAGGTCGCGGGCGTCTACACCCAGCCGCCGCGGCCGGCGGGCCGGGGCATGGCGGAGCGGAAATCGCCCGTCCACGGTGTCGCCGATCAGGCCGGGCTGCCGGTCCTCACGCCGACCACGCTGAAGGACGCGGCAGCCCAGGCCGAGCTTGCGGGCCTCGGCGCGGACGTGGCCGTGGTCGTGGCTTACGGCCTGATCCTGCCGAAGCCGGTGCTCGAGGCGCCGCGCCACGGCTGCCTCAACCTGCACGGCTCCTACCTGCCGCGCTGGCGCGGCGCGGCGCCGATCCAGCGCGCCATCCTCGCCGGCGACACCGAGACGGGCATCATGGTGATGCGCATGGACGAGGGCCTCGACACCGGCCCGGTCTGTCTCGGCGAACGCGTCCCCATCGGCGCCGACATGACGGCGGGCGAGCTGCACGATGAGATGGCGACGCTCGGCGCCGACCTGATGCTGCGGGCGCTGGCGGCGCTGGCGCGCGGCAGCCTGGACTGCACCCCGCAGCCCGAAGAGGGTGCCAGCTACGCGCCGAAGATCGAGAAGGCGGAGACCCGTATCGACTGGGCGCGACCGGCGGGCGAGGTGCACAACCACATCCGCGGCCTCTCGCCCTTCCCCGGCGCCTGGTGCGAGCTGGAGCGGGCCGGCAAGCGCGAGCGCGTCAAGATCCTGCGCGCCGAGCGCGCCGACGGCGCCGGCGCGCCGGGCGAGGCGCTCGACGACGCCCTCCGCATCGCCTGCGGAGAGGAGGCCGTGCGGCTGACGCAGCTCCAGCGCGCCGGCAAGCAGCCCGCTGCGGCGGGCGATTTCCTGCGCGGCTTTCCGGTGCAGGCTGGCACGCGGCTGTTGTAAGGTTTGGCCCTGCCGCCGCGTTAACCATTCGTTTACCAAAAAAAGAGACCTGCCCCGGCCGCTCGGCTAGAGTGGCGCAGCGAGGAGGCGGATCGCGGGCAGGAGTGTGTCTCGATGGGTGTGCGTATCGCGTCTGTGGCCGCATTGGCCCTGACCTTGGCGGTCGGCTGTACGGCCGAGGATCTGCGGCCGTCCGGCGAGCAGGCGGCGGGCGCGGAGGACGATGCCGCCGCAGGCAAAGAGGCGCCAGCGGAGAAACCGCCCGTCCAGAGCTCGGGCGACGCCCCCAAGCCGATGCCGGAGCAGAAGGCGGCCGCGCCCGTCAGGCCGCGGGTGCACCGTCTGGGCCAGGTGCCGAAGCCCCTTTCGGGCCGCCACGCCTATGGACCGGCATCCGTCGTCCAGACGACGAAGACCGTCTCGCGCCGCGCCGGCGGTCGACCCGGTCGCAGGCTGGGACCGGCGGCCCCCGTTCGGCTTGGCAAGACCGCCGCTCCGCCGCCGCGCCTGCCGCAGAGCGTGGCCCGCGTTCAGTTCGGCTCGCTGGGCGGCCCGCTGGGGACGCGGAGCAGCTTTGCCGAGTTTGATTCGACCCCCGCGGGCGTCACGGGCTTCTCCCTGCCGGACCAGACGCGCTTCCCGCGCTATTACCGCTTCGACCGCCGCTGGGCGACGGGCGCGACCTGCCCGTCCGGCGTGCGCCTGATCCGATATGGACGCGCGTCGCGCTACCATCCCGACGGGCCGCGCGGCGCTTCGCTCGCATGCGGGCGGATCGAGGGCGGCCCCACGGTCCATCGGGGCTCGCCCTGGGCCGGCCGCATCCCGCCCGGGCCGACGGTCGAGCAGGGCTCCCCCTGGGCGAGCCGGATCGCACCCGGACTGACGGTCCGTCAGGGCTCGCCCTGGCGCAGCCGGATCCGGGGCGGGCCGACCGTCCGTCAAGGCTCGCGCTGGGCCAGCCATATGAAGAACTGGCGCTTCAGCGCCTACGATCCGGCGCGGTTCCCGGCGCAGGTCGAGAGCCGGCCCAAGCGCCGCGTCGCCCCCCGTGCGGTCGTCGTCAAGCACGCCTTCCCGGTCCAGCGCGTCGAGCGCTTCCGCAGCCGCATCCGGCCGGGACGCCGGAACAAGATCAAGCGGTTGCCTTGGCGCAGCCCCTTCGCGGGCACGCGCACGGCCCGGCACGGCTCGCCCTGGGCCAGCCGCACGCGCTACTGAGGTGTATCGGGGCCGCCGTGGCCGAAGGCTCTTGCGGACCTTGCAGAGCGACCGGCAACCGGGCATGACGCGTCTGCACTCCGATCACCATCCGCCGGCCCGCCATGCCCCGCTACAAGCTCACCATCGAATATGACGGCACGCCCTTCGTGGGCTGGCAGCTCCAGGCCAACGGGCCCTCCGTGCAGGGGCGGCTGGCGGCCGCGGTGGAGGCCTTCTGCGGCGAGGCCATGGTCCCGCGCGGCGCCGGGCGGACCGATGCGGGCGTGCATGCGCTGGGCCAGGTCGCGCATCTGGACCTCGCCAAGGACTGGCCCGCCGACACGGTGCGCGACGCGCTGAACGATCACCTGAGGCCCGATCCGATCGCCATCCTCGCATGCGAACCGGTCGACGAGGGCTTCGACGCCCGGCACAGCGCGGTCGGGCGGCGCTATCTCTACCGGATCGTCAACCGGCGGGCGCCGCCGGCGCTGGAGCGCGACCGGGTCTGGCGTGTGACCCGGCCCCTCGACGAGGGCGCCATGCACGCGGCGGCGCAGTGCCTTCTGGGCAAGCACGACTTCACCACCTTCCGCTCGGTCCACTGCCAGGCGAGATCGCCGGTGAAGACGCTCGACCGCCTGTCGGTGGCCCGGCAGGGGAGCGAGCTGCGCGTCGAGGCCGCGGCGCGCTCCTTCATGCACAACCAGGTGCGCTCCATGGTGGGCTCGCTGAAGCTCGTCGGCGAAGGCAAGTGGAGCGTGGACGACCTTCGGGCCGCGCTCGAGGCGCGGAACCGGAGCGCCTGCGGCCCCGTGGCGCCGGCCCATGGGCTCTACCTCGCCGGTGTCGACTACTGAGCCGGCGCAGCGCTCATCCGAACGACGAAACCCCGGTGAAGAAATAGCGGCCGAGCCCGGCGGTGAAGATCAGGTTGCCGTAGAGGCTGTGCTCCAGCATGACGCCCCAGAACGTGCGGCCCGCGAAGTAGCGGTAGGCGAAGATCAGCCCGCCGGCGAAGCTCCCGATCACGGCGACCCAGCTCTCGAAGATGATATGGCTGAAGCCGAACAACGCCGCGTTCACCGTGACGACGAGCCAGAGGTTGCCGGCGAAGAGCGCCGCATAGCGGTGCGCGAAGAACACCCGGTAGATGATCTCCTGGGTGGTCACGGAGATCAGCGGATAGAACAGCATCACCGTCATCCAGAGCTCCGGGCGATAGCGCGGAAAGGCCAGGAAGCTCTCCGGAGTCCAGAGATAGGCATAGAGCGCGATGGCGCCGCCAATGACGGCGAATTTGACCAGGATCTGGCGGAGCTGCGCGAGCGGAATGCCCGCCCAAAGCTGCTCGCGCCAGGAGAACGTCCGGTCCAGGCTGAGCGCCAGCACGAACAGGACGAAGACCGGAAGCAGGACGTGCAGCAGCGGCAGCCGCCCGATATGCACGAGCGCGTAGATGCCGAGCGGCGCCAGCAGAAAGAGCACACCCATCTCGGCCAGCAGCCAGGTCCGCCGGGCCAGCGAGAGAGGTTTTGGGTCTGCCTGTGAAGGGACGTCCATTGCGTTCCATAGGTGGGATCGGCTCGGGCGTTTGAGAAGAGGGTGGCCTCTCATCGACGGTTCCCGCCCCTCTCCCCTCATTCCCGCGCAAGCGTGCCTCTAGAGCCTCCATTCCACATCGCCATTCGGCAGGGACTATCGGCTCAAGGTTGCCCCCCTCGCGCAGCACCGTCCAGAGCCTTCGGTCTGCCGCTATCGCCAATGGAGTCCTGCTTTCGAGCTTGTGTCGGCTCAATCTTGGCTCTTCCACCTATGTTTTCGACCGCAAGCTGGAGCTTGTACCAACCGCCGATTCCAACGCACAAATAGAACAGCGCCCAAAACAAGCGCCTCGCTCTTCGGCTGAAGGAGATCTCGAGCCGTTGCG
>JAKSBI010000311.1 GCA_022361215.1 Hyphomicrobiales bacterium
GAGACCACCTGGCACAGCGCCAAGCGCTGCCTCGTGGACTGGTACGGCGGCACCATTGCGGGCGGTGTGTTGCCGCCGGCGGTGCATCTGGAGCCGGCGCTGGTCGCGGCCGGCAGCGGCGGCCGCGTGCGCCTGATCCCCGCCGGCAGCCGCACCGACGCACGCACGGCCGCCCTGATCAACGGCGCCGCCTCGCACACCGTCGAGGTGGACGACATCTATCGCGATGGCCTCTACCATCCGGGCTCGCCGGTGATCGCCGCCGCCGCGGCGCTGGCCGAGGAGAAGGGATCGGACGGGGCGGCGCTGCTCCGCGCCATCGTCGCGGGCTACGAGGTCTCCAACCGGATCGCCAAGGCCGTCAATCCGGCGCACTACAAGTACTGGCACACGACCGCCACCGTCGGCTTCTTCGGCGCCACGGCCGCGGCGGGCTCCCTCCTCGGGCTCGATGCCGCGCGCACGGCCCATGCGCTGACCACGTCCGTCACTTTCGCCGCCGGCCTGCAGCAGGCCTTCCGCAGCGACGCCATGAGCAAGCCGCTGCATGCCGGGCGCGCCGCCGAGGGCGGCATCCTGTCGGCGCTGGCGGCGGAAGCGGGCGTCACGGGCGTGCCCGACATGTTCGAGGGGGCCTCCGGCTTCGGCGCGGCCATGAGCACCAATGTCGACTGGACGGCAGCGACGGAGGGGCTGGGTCAGGATTTCACCATCGACCGGACCACGCAGAAGGCCCATGCCTGCTGCGGCCACACCTTCGCCGCCAACGACGCGGCGCACCACATCGTGACGACCAACGGCCTGACGCCGGACCAGATCGACCGCATCGCCGTGCGCACCTATCAGGCGGGCCTGGAGATCTGCGGCAATGCCGACCCTCAGACGCCCTACGAGGCCAAGTTCAGCCTGCCCTATTGCGTGGCCACCGCCATTCTGCGCGGGCGCGTCGGGCCGTCCGCCTTCGCCCCCGAGCTGTTGAGAGATCCGGAGCTGCGCGGCCTGATGGCGCGCGTCGAGCTGGCGCTCGAGCCGGACTGCGAGGCCGCCTTCCCGCTCAAACGCTCGGCCACCGTCGCCATCACCACGACAGATGGCCGCAGCTTCGAGCAGCACCGGCCGACCCGTAAAGGCGACCCGGACGACCCGCTGACCGACGACGAGATCTCGGGCAAGTTCCAGGAGCTGGCGGCTCCGGTCCTCGGGGCCGGATCGGCGGAAGCGTTGGAGCGGTCGCTGTGGCGGGTCGACGATCTCGACAACGTCGGCGCCCTCCCGCTCGAGATCGAGCAGCCGGTGGCGTTGCAGGCCTAGGCCAACCCTATCGGTGCAGGAGCCGCTTCACGCGGTTGTAGACCAGCGGTGCGACGGAGGCGATGGTCAACGCGCGGGTCACGTGGATGGTGGCGATGAAGCCGACATCGAGGCCGAGGGCGAGCGCGATCAGGCCGATCTCCGACATGCCGCCGGGGGCGAAGGACAGGAAGCCCGTGATCACGGGCAGGTCGAACTGCCAGTTCAGCACCAGCGCGATCAGGGCCGAGACCGCCAGCATCAGCGAGACGTGGCCCATGGCGTGGACGACAGCGTCGCGTACGGTGGCGAGCCGCTCGCCCACATAGCGGGCGCCGATATAGGCGCCGAGCACGAGCTGCGCGGCGACGATCAGCTCCTGGGGCGGCTTGGCGGCGCTCAGGCCGGTGGCATGGATGACGGCGCTGGCCACCATCGGCCCGACGAGCTGGGCGCCGGGAAACCGAAGCAGGGCCGCCGCGAACCAGCCGACGGCGCCCGCCGCCGTCAGCAGCAGCATCTCGCGCACGGGCAGCGCCGTGATCGATCCGGCCGCCTGCGCGCCCGTCACCGTGCCCATATCGGCAAAGAAGCCCACGATGAAGGGCACGACGAGGACCACGGCCGTGATGCGCAGGGCATGGGCGAGCGCGATGCGGCGGATGTCGACGCCCGCCTCCTCCGCATAGGTGGTCATGACGTAGAGGCCGCCGGGCAGGGCCGAGAAGAAGGCCTCCTCCCGCGTGAAGCCCGCGACCCGGCGGTAATAGACCATGCCGAGCGCGCTCACCAAGGCGATGAACACGGGAACGAAGACCATGGTGCCGGCCAGCGCCCCGACATTGGCGAAGAGCGCCGGCGTCACCGTGCTGCCGAGCAGGACGCCGAGCACGATGCGCATCGGCGCCACCAGACCGCGGGTCGGGCGCGTGATCGGCAGCCCCCACATGGCCGCGGCCATGGTGGCGCCGATCGCGCCCAGCATGTAGGGCAGCGGCAGGCCGCCGAAATCGGCTGCGACGCCGCCCGCCGCCGCGATCAGCAAGCAGAAGGAGATGCGCAGCACTGTGGTCAAGCGGTCGTCCTGCATTCGAAACTGCGTGCCCCCGTCCGGCTGGATGCGCCCGTCTCCGCCGGGCCGCACCGGCGGATGTTATAGCCCAAGATGCGCGCGGATGCGCCGGGGCCTTGTCTCCGGGTCGCCGCTGGGCGTAGGCTTGCGTGCTTCCAAACCTCTCAATCCCGGCAACGGTCCCACGCGAAAGGCGCGGTCCCCGCGATCATGACGAATGCCTCCCCTCCCCGGTTCGGCCGCGGCCTGGACCGCCATCTCGGCGGAGCTGCGCGGAAATGGGAGGGCCTGCCGGGGAATGTGCGCGGCGGCGTTTTCGCCATCGTCGCGGCACTGTTCTATTCCGTGCTGCTCGCCCTGATCAAGGAGGCCGGACAGTCGCTGCACATCACACAGGTCCTGTTCTGCCGGCAGGCGGTGATGATGTGCCTCGTGGCGCCGGTGCTGGTGCGCGGCTTGCCGGGCTCGCTCCGGACGAGCCGTCCCGGGCTGCATCTGATCCGGATCGCAGGCGCGCTGACCGCCATGCTGCTGAGCTTCACGGCCCTTGTGCACCTGCCGCTGGCCGACGCCACCACCATCGCCTTCGCCCGAACCTTCTTCATGACCATCTTCGCCATC
>JAKSBI010000763.1 GCA_022361215.1 Hyphomicrobiales bacterium
AAGCATGGCGCAAAGACCGGACTCGCGGCAGCCGGCGGCAGGCCAAGCAAAAGCGCCGCCCCGGATGACCGAGGCGGCGCCTTTCGCGGAAAATCAGAAGGGTTCTCCTATTTGGAGCCCCACTTGGCGAGCTGCGCGTCCACCGATTTCTCGCAATCGGCGGCGGCGCCCGCGAACTTGTCGTACCACTCGGCGCCGAACTGCTTAGTGTACCACTCCCGCATCGGCTCCTTCACGGCACGGAAGCTCTTCATCTCGTCGGCGGTCGGCACGTACACCTTACCGCCGGCCTTGACGAAGGCCTTGGTCTGACGGCCCTCGGCGCCCTTGTTGAACTCGAGCTGCACATTGGCCATCTGCCGGATGCCGGCGACGGTCAGCGCCCGCAGGTCGGGCGGCAGCTTGTCGAGGAAGGACTGGCTCACCGCCATGAAGCCCCAGAGATAGGCGTGCTCGTCCAGGGTGGCGAACTTCAGCACCTCGTGCATCTTGTTCGGGATGATGTCGGTGACGGCGTTCTTGGTGCCCTCCACCACGCCGGTCGCGAGCGAGGTGTAGAGCTCGCCCCAGGCCACGGGCGTCGGGTTGCCGCCGTAGAACTTCATCATGGTGACGGGGAGCTGCGAGTTGATCACCCGCATCTTCACGCCCTTCAGGTCGCCCGCGCTCTTCACCAGGTTCTTGGCGGTGTAGAAGCTGCGGAAGCGGCCGGTGTTGCCGATGCCCAAAAGGTTGACGTTGCCCGACTTGGCCAGGAAGGCCTTCCGCGCCGCCTCGAAGAACGGCCCGTCGATCATGCATTCGGCGACCATGTCGTCGCGCACCACATAGGGCAGCTCGATCACCTGCAGCTCGGGCATGAAGCCGACCAGGCCGCCCAGCGCCGTGTGGGCCAGCTCCAGGGTGCCGGCGTTCACCTGCTCCACCATCTCCCGGAAGCTGCCGAGCTGCGAGCCCGGAAAGATCTGCACCTTGATGCGGCCGTTGGAGCGCGTCTCCAGGAAGCTCTTCAGGAACTCGCCGGCCATATGGTCGTCGGAATCGCTGCCCACGGGGCCCGGATGGCCGTATTTCAGGACGAAGTCCGCCGCCGACGCGCCGGACGCGCCGACGCCGATCATGACGGCCGCGGCCAGGGCCATCGCCCTGCGCGTCCACCTGCTGTCTCTCATCGTTTCTTCCCCAGTTTGATTGTTATCGCGTGCCCCTTATCCGCCAAAACCGAGCAGGCGAGGCAGCGTCATCGTAAGCGCCGGAAAATAGGTGATCAAGAAGATCACCACCACGTGCACGCACAGGAACGGCCACATGTCCCTGGCGATATCCAGGATCGAGATCCGGGTGAGCGTCGAGGCCACGAACAGCACCAGCCCCATGGGCGGCGTCGCCAGGCCGACCGTGAGGTTGACGCACATGATGATGGCGAAGTGCAGCGGGTCGACGCCCAGCGCGGCCATGGTCGGTCCCAGAAGCGGCCCGAGGATCAGGATCGCGGGGCCGGCGTCGAAGAACATGCCGATGACGAAGAGCAGGATGTTGACGCAGAAGAGCACGATCAGCGGGTTGTCGCTGATGGCGGTCAGCAGGCCCGAGATGGCGGCCGGCGCGCCCGAGAGCGAGGTGACCCAGCCGAACACGGTGGCCGCGCCGATCACCAGCAGAATGCTCGACGAGGCCAGGCCCGCCCGGTAGAGCATGTCCGGGATGCGCGCCAGCGGCAGCGTGCGCGTGACGAAGATGCTGAGCAGCAGCGCGTAGGCCACCGCGGCGGCGGCCGCCTCGGTCGGGGTGAAGACGCCGGAGACGATGCCGCCGAGGATGATGAACGGGGTCAGGAGCGGCAGGAACGCGCTGCCGAAGGCGGTGCCGACCTCGCCGAGCCCGGCCCGCTCCGCGTTTCGCGGGAAGTTGCGCTTCCTGGCCAGGATGACGTTCACGATTATCAGCCCGCCGCCCATCATGGCGCCGGGCACGAAGCCGGCCGCGAACAGGCCGCCGACCGAGACGCCCATGATGTAGGCGTAGATCACCATGATGATCGAGGGCGGGATCACCGGCCCGATGACCGACGAGGCGGCCGTCACCGCGGCGGCGAAGCGGCGGGTGTAGCCGTCCTTCTCCATGGCCGGGATCAGGATCGAGCCGAGCGCCGAGGTGTCGGCCACGGCCGAGCCCGACAGCCCGGCGAAGAGCATGCTGGAGACGATGTTGACGTGGGCGAGGCCGCCGCGCAGATGCCCGACCAGCGTATTGGCGAAGGCCACCAGCCGCCTTGTGATGCCGCCATGGTTCATGATCTCGCCGGCCAGGATGAACATGGGGATGGCCAGCAGCGGGAACTGGTTGATGCCGCCGAACACCCGCTGCGGCATCATGTTCAGGAAAATGGTCTGGTCGTTCAGCCAGACGCCCATGGCGGGCGCGAAGATCAGGGCGAAGACGATGGGCACGCCGAGCGCCATCAGTCCCAGCAAAAGATAGAAAATCACGATAGCCATCGAACTATTCCCCCCAGAGAGCCGATCTTGCGCCGGCTCCGCTCACTCCCGGGCCTCATCGACGAAGGCGCTGTGGTCCTCGCGCAGCCCCCGCTCCGGATCGGCGATACCGCAGAGCGCCTTCAGCGTGTGCTCCGCGGCGACCAGGCAGGTCAGCGCCGAGCCGACGGGCACGGCCAGGTACATCCAGACCATCGACAGGGTGAAGCTCGACGCCACCTGCCGCGCGCCCAGCTCGGCAAAGGCCCAGCCTTTCCAGAGCAGGATGCCCATGGTGGCGATGATGATCAGGTGGATCATCGCATAGAAGGCCTGGCGGCCGCGCGGCGGGAAGAGCTGGACCAGGAGATCGATATTGATGTGGGCCGCATGGCGCAGCGCAATGGGCGCGCCCAGGAAGGTCAGCCAGACCATCAGATACTTGCTGGCCTCCTCGGACCAGGCGAAGGCGTCGTTGAGGGCGTAGCGGTAGAACACGGCCGCGATCAGGATCGCGGCCAGGACGGCGACGATGGCGATGATCAGATATTTGCAAAGCCAGAGGAGCGTGTCGTTCAGGCGCCCGAGCCCGGCCGCCACCGCGGCGACCCCCCTCATGCTCCCCATGCCGGCTTGTTCTTGCGCGCGCTCAAGGCCGCGATGTCCATCGGCTGCCTCCCTTTTGGAGACAGTGTACATCGTCGACAGCCGAATCCTAGATCTCGCTCTTCGGTTCGATCGGACTCATTCGGACAAGCATCGCTAATGTCCCGAGCGCTGTATCCTGGAGCCTATCAGGCGTAGCAACTGACGCGGCCAGTACAGAGGCTGGCTCCTCGGCTCAGCGCGCTCGGCGACCACGACGCCGACGCCCAAATGGACCTTCATCGGATGGTCAGCAGCGGTCAGGGTGGCTTTCAGCCCATAGCTGGGCAGGTTGCCGACGGTGGCTCCGAAATAACCGTTAGCCTTCGTGTACCGGCGGCGCAGACCGTCGCGGTTCCAATCCCGAAACGGCTCGATCAAGACCGCCCGAGGCGCGACGCGACCGATCTCGCAGAGGGCGCGGGCCCGGATTTGCTCCATCTGCTCAAGAGCGAGCACGGTGACGACCAAATCGAAACTGTCAGGTGGATAGGGCAGATCGGCCGCCGTGCCCTGCAGGATCGAGATGTTGTGGTGCGCCGTCATGTCGGTCAAAGGTTCGGGAGAAAACTCAAGGAGCTGGGCCGGAAACTGCTTTGCGATCAGGCGTTGGCACTGCTCCACGCCGGAACGGGTCAGTTCCAGGCCATGGAACCGAATGTCGGGGAAGCGGTTGGCAAGCAGCACCAGATTTATTCCGGTACCGCAACCGACTTCCAACACCGACCTGGGCTGAAGCTGCTCGATCAGGCGATAAAGGTAGAGCAGGTAGACCCGCTTTACCGCGAGTGACCGCATCAGGATCGGACGCTGACCCCATTGGAAGGGGGCGACACTGCCGCCGGCAGCATAACGCTCCGCAGGGTCGACCCCGCTCCACTTGGCTTCGTAGTTGTCGCTAACGCTCCTCTGGGAGCCGTTGCACTCGAGCCTCTTGACGCTCTTATGGACCTTGCGAACGGCCCTGTCCCAATCGCCGGTCGACGACACATAGGGCGCAATCGTTGCTTCGATGTCGGAAGTGGATAGGAGCGAACCCAGCATATCCGTTAGCTCCGCTGATTGTTTGGACAGAGACACAGATAAAGGCCGAATCCATCGACACCGCCCAACTCCACCGCGACATCGGCGCGGTCGGTGCACGCCTTGACGCTCTTGAAAAGGCTCAGGCCCAAAACGCCGAGCCTCTCCGGGAGACTGAGAGAGAAAAATGGTATTCACGGCCCCCTCTCGCCGTCATGCCTACGAAAGCACAGCGGTGCCTGCGAGTCCATTTTCCCAATCCTGCCAGACAGTCATGCGCGAAAGCGGTGTCGTGCAAATCGACCCGCCCCAGACTCCCGGACACGACTGAGAATGACGGAGAGCGTGGGATAGGTCCCATCGAGCCGGACGGGGCCTAGATCTCCCCCTCCTCCTGCACGATCAGCTCGCCGCGCTCCGGCACCACCGTCACCGTCTCGCCGGTCCGGATCACGGACGTGATGTCCACGTCGAAGCGGTCGATCATGGGCAGGTTCGCGAAGGCCGCGCCCTGGGCCATGATCGGGTTGGCCGCGTTCAGGATCAGCGCCGCCGGGGCGATGCCGCGGTCGACCATGTCCCTGAGCATCCAGGCGGTCGCGACGCCGCCCTTGGCCGCGTTCAGGATCAGGATCCTGCCGTCGTAGCTCTGTCCGTAGAGCTTGTGGGCCGGCCGGGAGAACACCCCCTTGATGCGATCGAGGTCGTAGCGCGCCGAGAAGTTGTCGCTGGCGACCAGGGCCTGGCCGGTGACGGTCTCGCCGATGCCGGCATGCCCGCGATAGATCCGGCTCATGCCGCGCCTCCGACGATGCGGCCGGCCACGGCGCTCTCGATGCAGCGCTCCATGCCGGCCAGCATGGGCTCGTAGCCATAGCCGCCGAGAATGTTCACGAGCTTGGCGGAGTTCGTCATCAGTCGCTTCCAGCCCTTGGCCTCGCCGATCTCGCGGGCGCACATCTGATAGAAGCAGACGCCTTCGAGCACGATGCCGCCGGCGTCCGAGATGGTCTCGGTGAAGCCCATGCGGTCGGCGGCGCTCTTGATCTCGGGCGAGGTGGTCGCCAGCAGCGCCACGTCGCCGTGGATGGTCTTGCCGTCGAGCAGCGTCGCGAGCGTCTCCATCTCGAGCAGCGAGAGCTGCGGCGCGGCGAACACCACCACGTCGATCTTGTCGTCGTCGGGCCAGTAGGCCGCTGTGAAGGCCGCGACGTCGTCCGCGCCGATGGTGCGGCACTCGGCCGGCACGGCGTCGAAGACGGATTTGAGGTCCGGCGCCTCCGGCGTCACGCCGATCATGTGGAAGAGCGCCGTCGAGCCATAGCTCGCCAGCGCCGCGCCGAATTGCTTGAGCTCATCCGAGGCCGGCCGCCGGTCCGCGTCGGCCAGCTCGATGACGGGAACGTCCCAATAGGACTCCATCTCCCGGCCGACGATGCCGCCGAGCGCGCCCCATTCGGCCAGGTCCCGGGGCTGGTGGTCGAAGGCGAACAGCTTGCGCCCGCGCCGGCAGACGTCGAGGTGAAAGCCGTAGCGTGGCACGCGCCCGGTCAGCGCCGCGGCCAGCGCTGAGGGACCGCCCTGGAAATTGGTGCGGGCGCCCTGCACGCTGTTGGCATAGATCGAGGAGCCGGTATCGCCGAAGGCCAGATGCTCGCCCAGCACCGGCGGCATGATGGTCTGATAGTTGATGCAGGTGTCGGTCATCATGATGCCCATGGCGCGGAAGGCGTCGATGGCGCGGCGCTCCAGCGCCGCCATCTCCTCCGTCTGGCCGAGCGTCTTGTAGTGCTGGAAATCGATGCCGCGGGGGTCGGTCACCGTCGGCACCTTGACCCGGCGTTCCTCCAGCGGCAGCGCCGCCATCTCCTCCAGGAACGTCACGCCGGCCTCGCCGAGGGATTCGGTGTCGGCCATCAGATGAACCTGCCCGACCTCGACGCAGTCCTCGGCATCAAAGAAGTTGCCGACCTTGACGATCTGCTCCATACCGTAGCGGCGTGCCGGACCGTGCCGGCCTGCCAGCATCTCCTCCTCGAAGTCGTTCAATCGGATCGGCAAGGCTCGCACCCCTCGGCGGCGCGCCCGATGATTCGGGCTTGTGAAAACTATACAGTTTATTTTCTATAGAGTTAGGAGTGGAGTGGTGGACCTGTCAACCGAGAATCGGGACAATCCGGAACGCTCGCGGAGATTTTGCAAGACATGAACCGAACGCCGGACTCGGATTGGGACACGGTGCAGGCGCGGCGACGCCCGAACTGGGAAGAGCTCAAGGGTTTCCTCACCGGCAGCCTGGAGGATCTCAAGCGGCGGCGGCCGGGCCAGCCGAAATACAAGCTGCTGCAATACGCGCTCGCCGACGCCATTCAGCAAGGTGCCATCGACCCGGAAAGCCTCCTGCCCACGGAAACCGAGCTGACGGACATCACGCCGTTCAGCCTGGGCACGGTGCAGCGCGCGCTCACGAACCTGGCCCGCGAGGGGCTGGTCGCCAGGAAGCCGGGCGTCGGGACCATCGTGCTGCCGCTCCGCCGGCGGCTGCATCAGCCGCTGCATGCGCGCTTCTTCGCGGAGGACGGACAGGTCTACCCCGTCTATACGGACGTGCTGTCGCGCCGGAAGGTCCGCGGGCACGGCCCCTGGCGCGCCTCCCTGGGCGACATGAAGGACGCGCTGTTGATCCGGCGGCGGCTGAACATCGGGCGCCGGTTCATGATCTACAACGAGTTCTTCCTCGACGGCGCGCGCTATCCCGTCTTCCGCGATACGCCGAAGCAGGCGCTCAACGGGGTCAACTTCAAGATCTTTCTGACCAGGGAGTTCAGCCTGTCGATCACGCGCATCACCCATCGCCTCTGCGTGGCGCCGGCCTCCGAAGAGGCTGCGAAGGTGCTGGAGCTGGCGGCGGAGACGCCCTGTCTGCGCATGCGCGCGGTCGCCCACCTGAGCGACCGGCCGCTCTATTTCCAGGAATACTGGATCCCGCCCGGCGTGTCGGAGCTGGTGCTCGAAAGCAAGTTCGAGGAACTGGCCGAGATCTGAGCCCGATCCCACCAAGCGTCATATGTCGAAGTCGTCGGAAGGACGATCCGTGCAGCCCAAGAACCTGCTTCTCATCATGTCCGATCAGCACAACCGGAACCTCTCCGGCTGCTACGGGCACGACATCGTCGAGACGCCGCATATCGACCGGCTGGCGGCCGGCGGCGTGCGCTTCGACAGCGCCTACACTCCCTGCCCGGTCTGCGTGCCGGCGCGCGCGGCCTTCGCCACCGGCAAGTACGTCCACCGGATCGGCGCCTGGGACAACGCCCATCCCTTCGACGGCTCAGAGCCGAGCTGGCACAGCCTGCTGCGCGACCGCGGCAACCGGACCGTCTCCATCGGCAAGCTGCATTTCCGCTCGGACAGGGACGACAACGGCTTCTCGGACGAGCAGATCGGCATGCACATCATCGAGGGCAAGGGCGATCTCTTAGGGCTGATCCGCGACGAGGACATGCCGAAGCGCGGCGGCTCCCACAAGATGGCCAGGATGGCGGGTCCGGGGGAGTCCATCTACACCACCTACGACCGGGACATCGCGGCCCGTGCCCAGGTCTGGCTGCGCGAGGAGGCGCACAAACACGCCGACAAGCCCTGGGTGCTGTTCGTCTCCTTCGTCTGCCCGCATTTCCCGCTGACGGCGCCGCCGGAATACTACTACCGCTATCACGACCGGGAGCTGCCGCCGCCCAAGCTCTACGAGCGGCGGCACGAGCCCATGCACCCCTTCCTGGAGGACTATCGCGGCGCCTTCGCCTATGACGCGTTCTTCGAGGACGCGGCCGCCGTGAAGCGCGCCCAGGCCGGCTATCTGGGCCTCTGCAGCTTCCTCGACGACAATATCGGCAAGGTGCTGGCGGCGCTGGAGGCCGCCGGCCTGAGGGACGAGACGCGCATCGTCTACACCAGCGACCACGGCGACAATCTCGGCGCGCGCGGCCTCTGGGGCAAATCCAACATGTACGAGGAGGCCGTGGCCGTGCCGCTGATCCTGTCCGGCCCCGACATCCCCGAGGGACGGAGCGTGGCGACGCCCACGAACCTGCTCGACCTCTACCCCTTCATCATGGAGGGCGCCGGCGCGGCCGATGCCGAGACCGTGACGGCGGAGCATCCCGGCCGCTCGCCGCTGGCACTGATCGACGGCGCCGATGCCGAGCGCGCCGTCTTCTCCGAGTATCACGGCATGGGCTCGAAGACGGCCGCCTATATGATCCGCAAGGGCGCCTACAAGCTCGTGCACTATGTCGACTACGCGCCGCAGCTCTTCGACCTCTCCGAGGACCCGGAGGAGCTGAACGACCTCTCCCAAAACGCCAATGCCCGACCGATCCTGGAGGATCTGACGGCGGAGCTTTACAAGATCTGCGATCCGGAGGAGATAGACCGGCGCGCCAAGGCCGACCAGGTGCGGCTGCTGGCCGACAGCGGCGGCAAGCCCGCGGTGATCGCACGGGGCGATCTGGGCTTCAGCGTACCGCCGGGAGTCGAGCCGGATTTCAATTGATCGAGGGCCGTGGCGCGGAGCGCCCTATCGGAGGAAACCATGGCAGTCATTCTGAAGGCCGGGAAGGACCCGGCCGACCAGGCGGAGCAGGACGCGCAGGTGCGCGCCACCGTCGAGGAGATCCTTGGCGATGTGGAAAGGCGCGGCGACACCGCCGTGCGCGAGCTCTCGCAGAAATTCGACGACTGGTCGCCCGAGAGCTTCCGGCTCGGCGAGGCCGAGATCGAAGCCGCAATGGCGAAGGTCAGCCCGCGCGACCTCGACGATATCAAATTCGCCCAGGAGCAGGTGCGCACCTTCGCCGAGCACCAGAAGGCCTGCCTCACGGACCTGGAGGTGGAGACGCTCCCCGGCGTCGTCCTCGGCCATCGCAACATCCCCGTGAACAGCATCGGCTGCTACGTGCCGGGCGGCAAGTATCCCATGGTGGCCTCGGCCCATATGAGCGTGGTCACGGCCAAGGTCGC
>JAKSBI010000542.1 GCA_022361215.1 Hyphomicrobiales bacterium
AAACCGCCAGACGCGTGAGCCGGGGAGCCACACCCCTCCACCGGTACCATCATACGCCACCGGCCGCCTCGCGTCTCATCACTTTCTTGAGTATTGCGGCGGGTTCGGCTGGGCGGCGCGGCAGACGGAAAAGCCGTGGTGCGCGGGTGCCGGAGATGCTACGTCGCACTCTGCCTGCCACTTGCCTTGGGAGCCCGCCATGCCGAACGTCTTGATACAGGGCCGGATTGCCGCGCAGCACGCGCCCAGGCTGCGCGACGAGATGGACGACGGCTGGCGCATCGACGTCTGGGACCCGCGTGAGCATGCTGTCGAGGCGTTCGCGCCCCTGGCGCGCGAAGCCGATGCGATCATCGGGGGCGGCATCCCGACGGAGACCTGGCCCGAGACGCCGCGCCTCAAGCTCTTCCAGATCCCCTGGACCGGCTACGACTTCTGCTCGCCGGAGCGGATGCCGGCGGGGGTGCCGGTGTGCAACTGTTTCGAGCACGAGACGGCCATCGCGGAATACGTGCTGCTGGCGATGCTGGAATGGTGCATCGGGCTCCGCCACATGGACCGCCGCTTCCGCGCCAAGGGCTGGGCCGGCCGCGGCCCCGGCGAAGCTCGCCAGCATGAAGAGGTGAGGGGGGCGACGGTCGGCGTCGTCGGCTACGGCCATATCGGCCACGAGGTCGCGGTGCGCGCGAAGGCCTTCGGCATGTGCGCCATCGGCGTGCGCCGCCGCGCGCAGGAGACGCCGCCGGAGCTCGATTGGCTCGGCACCACGGAGGACCTGGACCGGCTGCTCGGCGAGAGCGACTTCGTGCTGATCGCCTGCGATCTCAACGACGCGACCCGCGGCATGATCGACGAGGGCCGTCTCGCCTGTATGAAGCCCACGGGCGTCCTCATCAACATCGCGCGCGGGGCCATCGTCGACGAGAGCGCGCTCTTCGAGGCCCTCAAGGAGAAGCGCATCGGCGGCGCCGTCATCGACGTCTGGTACAACTACAAGCGGCCCGACGCACCCGAGCCGTGGCCCGCCAACGCCCCCTTCCAGGACCTCGACAACGTCATCCTCTCCGCCCACGAGTCCGGCTGGACGGAGGCGCAGATCCAGCGTCGCTGGCGCTTCGTCGCCGAGAACCTGCGCCGCATGGCCGACGGTAAACCATTAGAAAACACCGTGTTTGTCGGGACGCTGCCGACGGGCTAGAGCTGATTGGCAACGATCGCGGATGAGCGCCGTCGAAGCGAAGACGGGCGCGCCGCAAACTTGACGGAATGGCCGGATAGCACGGGCGCCCCCGCGGCCGGTGCCGGCTGCCGCCTTCGATGAGACAGGAAGATGCCATGAGGACGCTCTTCGTCGCCGCTCTTGCCGTCGCCGGTGTCGCGACGATCCCGCGAGCCGCCGAGGCGAACCCGAGCTGTCAGGGCAAGGACCTGGAAAGCCGGATGGAGTGCAAGGTCTTCAAGCTCCTGAACGACTATCGCGCGCAGAACGGCCGCAAACGACTGGCGCCCGCCCGGCAGTGCTATCGGATGGCCAAGGCCCACACCCGCACCATGCGCAAATACAAGACGCTCTCCCACGAGGTGAGGCGGGGCCAGGACCCCAACGTGCGCGCCAACAAGTTCGGCCTCGGCAAGGCCCGCACCGCCGCCAACAAGGGCAGCCGGCTGCGCTACAGCGGCGAGAACCTGTCCCGCTATCACGCCACGCCCGAGGACGCCATGCGCGGCTGGCGCTGGTCCATCTGGGGGCACAACGCCAACATGCTGCGCCCCGGCCACACCCATGTGGGCATCGGGCTCTCCATCGCGCGGGACAGCAAGGGCGTTCCCATCAAAGGCCAGTACTACTGGGCGCAGGTCTTCTGCGCCCGGAAGTAGCGCGAACTGCCGGGCTCCCTGTCCTGAAGCTTGGGGTCTGACCGCCGGAGGCTCCGTCCCGGCGGCCGGCCGAGCCGTTCCCAATCGTCGCGCCAAGTTTTTTCGCCGTCCGGCGTAGGGCCGTGCCCCGCGCTGCGTTCAATGCTGTGGAAGGACGAAATCCTCCCGTCCGAACAGCGAGAAGGAAACACTCATGTCGGTCTTGAAAGCGTTTGCGTTTGGTGTCGTCGCCGTGACGGCCCTGTCCTTTGCCGGCGAGGCATCCGCCGATGGCGGTACGGCCGAGGTCAACACCAGCTACGACGGCCAAGTCTACAACCGGGATGTCACCAGACAGGGGCCCTACGGTGGGTCCTACAACCGCTCGACGACCTGCGACAAAGCCACGGGCAACTGTTCGAGCAACTCGAACGCGACCGGTCCCGCGGGCTACGCGGCGTCGAAATCGGCAACGCGAAACCGCAGCGGCGGCACGGTCTCACGGTCGGCGACG